>CAXSHC010000141.1:0-7601 GCA_964236745.1 uncultured Acetobacteraceae bacterium | reverse complement strand
GCCGGTCCACGAGGCCGATGCGTGCCTCGTCCGCCGGCACCGGCAGCCCGGCCTGTGCCAGCACCACGGCGAGTGCCGCCTGGCGCAGGAAGGTCGACTTGCCGGCCATGTTGGGACCGGTCAGCAGCATCACCCGGCGCTCGGGCGACAGGTCGCAGTCGTTGGGGGTGAAGCGCCCGGTGCGGGACAGCGCGGCCTCGACCACGGGATGGCGCGCGTTGCGGAGGCGGAACGACGCGTCGTCGGTCAGCACGGGCCGGCACCAGCGTCCGCCCAGCGCCACCTGCGCGCAGGACTGGGCCACGTCCAGCAGCGCCAGGGCGCTGGCGATCGCCGGCAGCGCCGGGTGGCGCAGCGCGTCCGACACCAGCGTGCCGAACACCAGGCGCTCGCGCTGCGCGGTGCGGTCGGCCGCCTCGGTGATGCGCCGGTCCAGGTCGGCCAGCGCGCCGGTGGAATACCGTGCCACGCTGGCGGTGCCCTGACGCAGCACCAGCGCGTCCCTGGCGCGCAGGCTGGCGACGGCGGATACCGGTAGCTCGATCACGTAGCCGAGCTGGGCGTGGTGGCGGATTTTCAGGCTGGCGACGCCATGCGCCTGGGCATAGTCGAGCTGCATCGACGCGATCACCTTGCGGTTGTCGTCGCGCAGGTCGCGCTCGGCGTCGAGCTCGCCGTCAAAGCCGGCCGCGATGACGCCGCCTTCGTCGAGCCGCGCCGGCAGTTCGGGCGCCAGCGCCTGTCGCAGCACCGCCTCGAAGGCGGCGCCCTGGCCCAGCGCGTCCCGGGCCTCCGTCAGCAGGCGTGGCAACGGACCCGGCAGGTGGGCCAGCGCGGTGGCCGCCTCGCCGGCGGCGAACAGGCCGTCGCGCACGGCGGCGAGGTCGCGGGGCTGTCCGCGCCCGACCGACAGGCGACCGAGTGCCCGGACGATGTCCGGCGCGCCGCGGAGGGCGGTGCGGAGGGCAGCCGCGCAGGCGGGCTCGCCGCACAGGAACCGCCACGCGTCCTGCCGCTCGTTGATCGGGCCGAGGGTGGCGAGCGGGGCGGCGATCCAGTTGGCCAGCAGGCGGCTGCCCGGGGCGGTCACGGTGCGGCAAACGCTGCTGAACAGGGTGTGCGCGGTGCCGCCGTCGCGCGAGCGAAGCAGCTCCAGGCTGCCACGCGTCGCCGGGTCCAGCCCGAGCAGGCCCTGCTCGCCCTGCGGGCAGGGACGCGACAGGCGCGGCAGGCGGCCGGCCTGGCTGTCGCGCACGTAGTCCAGCACGACCAGGCCGGCGACCGCTTCCTCGTCGGAAAAGCTGCCAAACGCGTCCAGGCTGGCAGCGCCGAAGGGTTCGGCCAGCCGCGTGCGCGCCCCGTCGGGAGATGTGGCCACGGGCTCGGGGCCGCGCAGCGCTTCCATGTCGCCGAGGGCAAGCGTCGACGGCGCCAGGATCTCGACCGGGTCGAGTCGCCCCAGCAGCTCCGGCAACGACGCGGGGCCGGGCACGGACACGGTCTCGAACACCCCGGTGGACACATCGATCCAGGCGGCGCCGATGCGGGACGAGGCCGTGCGGCTGCGCTCCGGCAGCAGCACCAGGGCCAGCAGCAGGCTGGAACGGCCGGCGTCGAGCAGCTCGTCCTCGGTCAGGGTGCCCGCCGTCACCAGGCGGACGATGTCGCGCGCCAGCGGTCCCTTCGGCACGCCGGGGCCGGGCTTGCGCGGCGGCTCCATCTGCTCGGCGACCGCCACGCGGTAGCCGCGCCGGATCAGCCGCGCCAGGTAGGACTGTGCCGCGGCCGCCGGCACGCCGCACATGGGGATCGGCTTGTTGTCGTGGACGCCGCGCGCGGTGAGCGCGATGTCGAGCGCGGACGCGGCCGCCTCGGCGTCGGCGAAGAACAGCTCGAAGAAGTCGCCCATGCGGAAGAACAGCAGGGCCTCCGGGTGGCGCGCCTTGAGCGCGAACCATTGCGCCATGACGGGCGTGGCGCCCTCGGCGGTCGACGGGGCGGGAAGGGCATCGATCATGCCTGCGTCTGTAGAACACCCCGGACCCTGCGCTCCAGCTACGGAACGGGTTGCACCGGCTCCGAGGCAGGTGCGTGGCCGATCACGGCCCACAGGGGGTCGCCATGGCGTGGCAGGTTCTGCCCGAAGGCGATGGCCTCGAACCCGGCTCGCTGCATGGAGGCGGCGACGAGGCGCTGCTGGTCCGGGCCGTCGAGCGACTGCCAGATCGCCACCGCCTTGGTGGGAAAGCAACGGTTGGAGAAGCTGACCACCAGCGGTGCCGCCGGCCGCAGCACGCGGCGGATCTCGCGGAACACCTCGACCGGGCGCTGCAGGTATTGCACCGAAACGCAGATGGTGGCGGCGTCGAACGCCCGGTCCGGCAGCGGCAGCGCGGGCTCCGCGTTCAGGTCCTGGACGAGGCGCTGGTCCAGGCGGGGATTGGCAGCGAGCTCGGCGGCGTTCATGCCGTGGCCGGTGACGTGGGCGTAGCGCTCCTCGGGCGGCAGGTGGCTGACCCAGCTGCTCATCAGGTCGAGCACGCGGCCGCCTGGCGGCAGGTGCTGGCGGTAGAGCGCGGTGACGGCGGCGATGGCGCCGTCGTCGATATGCGTCACCAGGCGCGGCTGGGCGTAGAACAGGGCGTCAGGCGACGGGTCGCGCTTGTTGAAGGCGTGTGCTGGCAGGCCGAGATCGTTGGGCATGGAAGCAGATCTGGGTGGTGGTCGGGCCACACCCAAGACCTGCCGGCGCGCCGTCACTTCCTGCGGTAGACCATCGTGTACTGCGCGACCGGCCTGCCGTGGTCGAGCGGGACGTCGGTCCAGGAGCGGCCGTTCGCCGCCAGGGTCATCCTGCCTTCGCCGTGCGGCTTGCCGTTGTCGGCCACCATGTAGCGCAGCACGCGCGGGCCTTCCGCCCGGACGCTGAGGGTGAGGCCCCTTGCAGCGCCCGGGCGGTTGATCGGGAACGGCTTGCCGTCCAGGCGGCCGGTGTTGTTCTCCTTCAAGGACGGGATCTGCCAGCGCAGCCGGCCGCCCTTGTCGATGGAGAACGCGTAGCCGCTTGCGGCGCCGTCCGGTTCCGGCCTGCTCCGATCCAGCGTCCAGGCACCGTTCCACGGACTGGCTGCTGCGACGCAGCCCGTTGTCGGGGCGGTGCAGGCGAGCAGAACCGTGAACGTTGTTCGCGGATCGAGCCGTGGCCGGGGCGCCAGCACGATCACTCCGGGATCGTCATGCCGCGCTGTACCGCCGGGCGGGCGCCGATCTTTTCCAGCCAGGCGGTGGTGGCGGCAAGCTCCCGCGCATCCTCCGGCAGGGCCTCCCTCAGCATCGAGCGTGCGGCGAGGACCCACGGGTAGACGGCGATGTCGGCGATGGAGTACGCGTCGCCGGCCAGGAAAGGCGAGGCGGACAGGCGATCCTCGAGCACGTGCAGCAGCCGGCCGCTTTCGGTCGAGTAGCGTTCGATCGCCGCGTGGTTCGGCTCCTGCTGCCGGGAAAAGAAGCCGAGCTGGCCCAGCATCGGGCCGAGCCCCCCGACCTGCCAGTAGGTCCAGCCCATCGCCTGGTAGCGGGCGGCGCCGGTGGGTGCCAGCAGGCTGCCGTGCTTGTCGGCGAGGTAGGTCAGGATCGCGCCGCTTTCGAACAACGCCAGCGTGCCGCCTTCCGCGTCGTGGTCGACGATGCCGGGGATCTTGCCGTTGGGCGACACCGCGAGGAAGCCCGGCTCCTTCTGCTCGTTCTTGCCGATGTCGACCGGCCGCACGTCGTAGGGCAGGCCGGTTTCCTCCAGCATGATGGAGATCTTGCGGCCGTTCGGCGTCTTCCAGGTGTAGAGGTCGATCATGGGTGGTTCCGTGAGTCCTGCCGTGCTCAGAAGCCGAGTATCACGTCGGCGGCAAGGGTGAAGTTGCCGTTCTCGGTCATGGCGTCGTACGGGTGGCCGCCGGAGAAGGACTTGTCCCAGCGGATCTCGGGCCGGAAGGCGAGCAGGGCCACGTGCGGGATCACCGGCTTGTAGCTGACGCCCCAGGTCCACTCGCTGTAGGTTTCGCGGCCGGCGCCGAACACGGTGTTCGGCAGGCCGTTCAGGGCGCGTATCGGGTCGAGGTTGCCGGGGTAGGCGGCGACGAAGAAGCCGGCGTTGTCGCGATACACCTCGCCGCGGAAGTTGGCGGTCAGGGTCGGGGACAGCGCGTAGGCGGCGTAGCCGGCCAGGCCGTAGCTGTCGGCGCCGATGCTGTCGTCGTGCTGCCACTGGGCTTCGGCGACGAAGGTGAGCTTCGTGGTCGCCTTCAAGGTGGCGACCACGTCGCCCTCGTAGCGCATGTCGGAGTTGGCTTCCGAGCCGAGCGCGTTGGTGGCGTTCTCGGGGCCCAGATGCAGCAGGGCGAGGAGCGTGAGCTTGCCGCCGGCGAGGCTGTTCAGCCCGACGCCCACCAGGCCGGCGGGCTCGGCGTTGTTGTCGCCGCCATCGAAGGTGGTGCTTTCGCCGGTGTCGACCTCGCCATACAGGTCCACGGTCGGGTTGAGATGCGCCACCGCCTGCAGGCCGGTGTGCTGGAACGGGCCGAAGTTGAAGTTGTAGGAGTGCGAATAGAACGGGTTGGTGCTGGGATCGATGGTCTCGTAGCCGATCAGGGTGGCGAACTGGCCCAGCTTGACGTCGATGCCGCCACTGACGAGCACCGGCGCGTGCATGGTGACGTCGGCCTGCAGGATCGAGAACTGGTCGCGGTCGTGGGTCAGGTAGCCGAACTCGCCCAGGTAGTGGGTGTAGCGGGCGTCGGAGCCGTAGGTGCCCTGCAGGGTGAAGCCGAAGTCGAACGAGGACGAGGAGCTGTCGATCGGGCGGGTGGCGGTGAGCTGCAGCGAGTTCAGCAGCACCGTGTTGGCCTTGTCGTCGAACAGGCGGCCGTAGTTCAGCCCGTCGGCGGGCCGATCGAAGTTGCCGGTGATGCCGGCCTCGACCTGCGCGCCGAAGGCGATGGTGCTGGCCCAGCCTTTTGCCGCCGCAGGAGCGGCAGGCGGTGCACTGGAAGACGGGGTGCCGGACGCGGCGGGCGCGGTGCCGTTCACCGTCACGGCCGGGTTGGCGCCGGTTTGCGAGGACTGCGACGCGGGCAGGGCGCCCTGGGCAGCCGCGGTGGAGACGGGGCCGGACAGAAGGGCCGCAACAACAGCGGGAAGGCGAAGCGTGTTGGGCAACGGCATAGGGTCCTCCGGGATCGCCTTCGTTCACTGCGTGAGACGAATGCTTTATGTCTAGGCAGGACAACCGGACGACCGAGTGGATGCGCTGGTTTTGGGCAGGATAGTCACACAATAGCCACGTTATGGAACCGTCGCTGCACTTCAGGAGGGCAGGCGGGAGGAAGCCTGAGCGGATGGCTGGGTGCGGCGCAGGCGGGCGGCGAGGCGGCCCGGCAGCGTGCGCAAGTCGATCACGCCCAGCACCTGCAGCAGCAACCCGTAGGTCAGCATCCCGCAGCCGGTGAGCGCGCCGAGTTCCGCCACCCGCAGGAGGCCGTGTCGCTGCGGCAGGTCGTGGAAGACGCCGTGCGACAACCACGCCAGCAGCACGGCCATGGCGCCGGCCGCGATGCCCATGCGTGCCAGGCGCGATAGCATCGACCGATCCGGCTGGAGAAAGCCGCGACGAACCAGCAGCAGCGCCAGCACGACCGCGTTGATCGCGGAAGCCAGGCTGGTGGCGAGCGGCGGTCCCACGTGCTGGAGCGGGCGCATCAGGGCCAGGTTCAGGCACAGGTTGATGCCCAGGGTGGCCATGCCGACACGCACCGGCGTTGCCGTGTCGCCGCGGGCAAAGAAGCCCGGCGCCAGCACCTTGATCAGCACGAAGAACGGCAGGCCGAACGCATAGGCGGTCAGCGACTGCGACGACAACAGCACGTCGCGGGGCGTGAACGCGCCGTAGCCGAACAGCGTCGACAGGATGGGGACCGACAGCACCATCAGCGCCAGGGTGGCCGGAATGGTCAGGATCAGCGCGTACTCGATCGCGGTGTTCTGGGTGCGCCGGGCTTCGCCCTTGTCGCCGCCCTGGACGTGGCGGGCCAGCACCGGCAGCAGGGTGGTGCCGGCGGCGGCGCCGAGGACGCCCAGGGGAAGCTGGTTCACACGGTCGGCGAAGTACATCAGCGACACGCTGCCGGCGGGCAGCAGGGTGCCGATCACGGTGTCGACGCCGAGGTTGAGCTGGGTGATGCCGCTGCCGACCAGGCCCGGCAGCATGCGCCGCATCAGCAGGCGCATGCGCGGCGTGAGGCGGGGGCGCGGCAAGCCGAGCGGCATACCGGCACGCGCGGCCGCCAGCATCAGCACGCCCAGCTGCACCACGCCGGACGCGGTGATGCCCCAGGCGGCGGCGTAGGCCACGCTGCGCACGTGCGGCGTCAGCCACAGGATGGCGGCAATGCCGACCACGTTGAACAGGACATAGGCGGCCGCGGCGACGCCGAAGCGTTCCAGGCCATTCAGCACGCCCGACACCAGGGCGGCGGCGCAGATCAGCAGCACGTAAGGAAAGGTGATGCGCGCCAGCGACACGGCGAGCGGATAGTTGGCGCCGAACCCGGGGGCGATCACGCGCACCAGCTGCGGCATGAACAGCTCGCCCGCGACGGTCAGGCAGAGCAGCCAGAACAGCAGCACGCCCAGCGCCTCGCGGGCGAAGCCGCGTGCCACTTCCGGGCCCTCGTTGGCGAGCAGGCCGGAGAACAAGGGCACGAAGGCGGAGTTGAACGCGCCCTCGCCGAACAGCCGGCGGAACAGGTTGGGCAGGCGAAAGGCCACCTGGTAGGCGTCCTGTATCGGGCCCGCTCCCATCAGGGCGGCGAGCAGCTGGTCGCGCACCAGGCCCAGGATGCGGCTGGCCATGGTCCAGCCGCCGACGGTGAGGAAGCCCTTCAGCATGAGGCTTCCTAGGGGGGAATCGGCGGCACGAACAGCCGGTACGGCGGTCATGGCGCAGGGGACGGCCAGTCAACGGTTCCCACGCCGCGATGCTGGGACGGACGGGCTGGGTCCGCGCCGATGCTAGGGTGGCGGGTAGGACGAGCGACCAGGGGCTGACCCGATTCTCCGTGCCGCCGCTGCATCAGGTGACGCGCGAGCTTGCCGCGGTGGCGTCGGGCCGGGTGGCGCCGGAGCTGGTGCTGACCGGGGCAAGGGTGCTGTCGACCTATTCGGAACGCCTGCTGCCGGACCGCGAGCTGTGGGTGCACCGAGGCCGGATCGCGGCGATGAAGCCGGCGGGTGCGGCACGCGCGGCGGGGCTGGTGCCGGGGCTGGTGTCGGACCTCGAGGGCGGCATCCTGGCGCCGGGGCTGGTCGACCCGCACGTGCACATCGAGAGCAGCATGATGACCGCGTGCGCTTATGCGGAAGCGGCGCTGCTGAACGGCACCACCACCGTGTTCTGCGACAGCCACGAGATCGCCAACGTGTGCGACGTGGCGGGCGTGGAATGGATGCTGGAGGATGCGAGGCGGGCGCCGCTCAACGTGTTCCTGTGCGTGCCGAGTACGGTGCCCGCCACCTCCGCCCGGTTCGAGACGGCGGGCGGCGACCTGACG
>CAXSHC010000140.1:0-7644 GCA_964236745.1 uncultured Acetobacteraceae bacterium | reverse complement strand
GGCCGCGACCGCGTCGCGCGCAGGCTCGGTCGCCGGACGGTACGAGCGGTGCGGCGCTTCCGATGCCGGCACGTAGCTCGCCTGGCCCACCATGATGTCCTTGGGCAGGTCCACCACCACCGGCCCCGGACGCCCGGAGCGCGCCACGTAGAACGCCTCGTGCAGCGTCCGCGCCAGGTCGCCCGGGCGCTTGACTAGGTAGTTGTGCTTGGTCGCCGGCCGGGTGATGCCGGTGGTGTCGGCTTCCTGGAACGCGTCGTTGCCGATCATGTGCGTCGGCACCTGCCCGGTCAGACACACCACCGGAATGGAGTCCATCAGCGCGTCCACCAGGCCGGTCACCGCGTTGGTCGCCCCTGGCCCCGACGTCACCAGCACCACCCCCACCTTGCCGGTGGAGCGCGCATAGCCTTCCGCCGCATGAACCGCCGCCTGCTCGTGCCGCACCAGGATGTGCCGGATCGCGTCCTGCTTGAACAAGGCGTCGTAGATCGGCAGCACCGCCCCGCCCGGATAGCCGAACACCACCTCCACGCCCTGCGCCACGAGCACGCGAAGCAGCACCTCCGCACCGTTGGCCGCGGGCAGGCTGATGCCCTGGTTCACGTCAAGCTGGCGCGCATCCTTCGGGTCGGTGCTGGCGTTCATCTCGTGCTCCTGCCGCGGCAAACGGCCGCAGGGGCGTTGTCCTATGCGTCCGCATGGCGGCCGTCAACGCCTTCAACAACGAATGACAACAATTTAGCCACCATTCTTTCCATTTGTTGCGTCATATCTGCCATGCGGCTGCCGATCACGCAGGTTCGCTCCGGCGTCGCCAGCGCATGATGCGCGAACCAGGTGTCCTGCCGCTTGGTGTACTGTCCTTGCAGCAGCACCGCCCGCCGTGACGCTTCTTCCAGCGTCGTGGTTCCGCGCAGCACCCCCGCCAGCTCCGGCACCCCGTGCGCCCGCATCGCCGGCAGGGAAGGCGGCAACCCTTGCGCCAGCAGCGCCTCCACCTCCGCCAGCGCGCCTTGTTGCAGCATTTCCCCGAACCGTTGCCCGATCGCTTCCCGCAACGCTTCCCGCGGCGGGGACAGCCGGATCGCGCTGAACCGGCACGGCGCCGGCGGCAGTCCAGGCTTCCCCGTCCACGCCCTCATCCCTTGCCCGGTGCCGCGCCAGACCTCCCACGCCCGCGCCACCCGTTGCCCGTCCGATGGGCGCAGCCCTCCCGCGGTATCAGGATCCACCATCCGGAGCCGCTCGTGCAGCGCCGCCGCTCCTTCCTCCGCCAGCAGCCCGCGCGCTTCCGCCCGGGCCTCCGCCCCGGGATCGGGAACAACCGACAGCCCGTGCGTCAACGCCCTCAGGTACATCCCGGTCCCGCCGCACAGGATCGGCAGCCGCCCCGACGTCCACGCTTCCGCCATCGCTTCCAGCGCCGCGTCCCGCCACCACGCCACGCTTCCCGGAACCGCCGCCGCCCTCACCCCGTAAAGCCGGTGCGGCACGGCTGCCTCATCCGCTGGCGTCGGCCGAGCGTTCAGGATGCGCAACTCCCGATACACCTGCATCGAGTCCGCATTGACCACCACCCCGCCCAGCTCCCGCGCCAGACCCATCGCCAGCGCGGACTTGCCGCTGCAGGTCGGCCCGGCCACGATCAGGCAATGGTTCGACCGGGAGTTCGACCGGGGGCCCGACCCGGGCCGCATGGCTGACCCGCCTTGCCTCACCGGAGCTTCCCTGCCACCACGCCATCATCGCTGCTTGGGTTCTTCCTTGTCGTCATGACCCTGCCCTGCACCCTCACGCTGGTCGCCAGGCGCGAGGCCACCAGTCTGTCCGCCGCCGCCATCGAGGAAGCGCGTGCCCTCGTGTCCGGCCAGCCCGCCGTGATCCTGTCCGCGGGCGAGGCGGCCGACATCCCGTGTTCTGCCCCATCCTCCGGCGCATCCTTTGGCGCGACCACCCTGTCCGACATACGCGCCCACTTCGCCCCCCGGCAGGTCGACGTGCTGCTGACCCGCTCGCGCGGCCGGCGCAAGGGCCTGCTGGTCGCCGACATGGACAGCACGATCGTTGCTTCCGAAACCCTGGACGACCTCGCCGTTCGCGCCGGCGTCGGCGAGCGCGTCGCCGCCATCACCCGCCGCTCCATGAACGGCGAGATCGACTTCGAGGCAGCGCTTCGCGAGCGCGTCGGCCTGCTGCGCGGCCTGGACGAGCAGGCGCTCGACGCCACCTGGGCCGAAACCCGCCTTTCCCCCGGCGCCCGCACTCTGGTCGCCACCATGCGTGCCCACAATGCCACCGCCGCCCTGGTGTCGGGCGGCTTCACCTGGTTCACCGGCCGCGTCGCAGCCCTGTGCGGCTTCGACGTGCACCACGCCAACCAGCTCGGCATCTCGAAAGGCCGGCTGACCGGCCGCGTCGCCGAGCCGATCCTTGGCCGCGCCGCCAAGCTCGACTCCCTTCGCACCCTGGCCGAAACCCGTGGCCTGCGCCTCGCCGCAACCCTGGCCGTCGGCGACGGCGCCAACGACCTCGACATGCTGCGCGAGGCTGGCCTCGGCATCGCCTACCACGCCAAGCCCGTGGTGGCCGAAGCCGTCGCCAACCGCATCGACCACGCCGACCTGCGCGCCCTCCTGTTCGCGCAAGGCTATCCCGCTTCCGCGTTCCGCGAATGACCCGCCTCTGGATCCTGTCCGACCTTCATCTGGAAGCGACACCCTACCCCCAGACCTATTGCCCTCCCCCGCCCGACTTCGACGTGCTGGTGGTGGCGGGCGACGTGTTCGAGGGCGCGCCCGAGCAGGGCCTGCGCGTGGTGCAGCGCCTCGCCGGCGGGCGCCCGGCGGTGTTCGTCATGGGCAACCACGAGTACTGGAACGGCGTCGTGCCGGCCGAGCTCGCCCCGGCCCGGGAACAAGCCGCACGCCTCGGCATCACCCTGCTGGAGGGCGACGAGGCCGAGATCGGCGGCCTGCGCTTCCTGGGCGGCACGCTTTGGGCCGATGGCTGGCTCGGCGGCCACGCCATGTCCCCCGGCGCTCCCACCGGCGAGCTGATCGCCGTTGCCGCCGGCGTCGAGGGCCACCGCCCCTTGACCAACGCCGACGCCGCGCGGCTGCACAGCCTGCTGCGCCTGCGCCTGGAAGCTCAGCTCCGCGGTCCCCGCGACGGCAGGCCGGTGGTCGTGGTCACCCACCATGCGCCGCACCCCTTGTGCATGCCCGAGCATCTCTGGGGCAGCTGGCCCGCCGGCAACTCCGCATCCGACCTGTCGCACCTGACCGATACCGGCCTAGTCGACCTGTGGATCCACGGCCACACCCACCGCACCCAGTCGCTGCTCCGCCCCGGCGGCACCCGCATCGTCACCAACGGCGCCGGCCCGCGCGCGCGCAACGTCGATTTCCTGGACGACCTGGTGCTGTCCGTGGTCCCTTCCAACGATGGCTCCGTCGCCCGCATACGCGCCGTGGCCGAGGCCTGCTGACCGGCAGGGCCCGCGTTCGGGAGCATCCCATGTCCACCACCGCCGCTGAGCTGCTCCGTCGGGAAGCGCGCTACGGCGCCAGCAACTACAAGCCTCTCGACGTGGTGCTGGCCCGCGGCGAGGGCGTCTGGGTGTGGGACCTGGACGGGCGGCGCTACCTCGACTGCCTGTCCGCCTATTCCGCGGTGAACCAGGGCCACTGCCATCCCCGCATCCTCCGCGCCCTGACCGAGCAGGCCGCCCGCCTCACCCTGACCTCGCGCGCCTTCCACAACGACCAGCTCGGCCTGTTCTACGAGGAGCTGTGCACCCTCACCCGCTCCACGCGCGCCCTGCCGATGAACTCCGGCGCCGAGGCGGTCGAGACCGCGCTCAAGCTGGCCCGCAAATGGGCGTACGAGGTCAAGGGCGTTCCCCCGGGCCAGGCCGAGATCGTCGTCTGCGCCGACAACTTCCACGGCCGCACCCTGTCGGTGGTCAGCTTCAGCACCGACGACGCGTCACGCAACGGCTTCGGCCCGTTCACCCCGGGCTTCCGCACGATTCCCTTCGGCGACGCCGACGCGCTGGAGGCCGCCATCACCCCCCACACCGCCGCCTTCCTGGTCGAGCCGATCCAGGGCGAGGCCGGCGTGATCATCCCGCCCGACGGATATCTCCGCCGTGCCCGCGCGCTGTGCACCGCGCACGACGTGCTGCTGATCCTGGACGAGATCCAGACCGGCCTCGGCCGCACCGGCACCCTGCTCGCCGAGGAGCACGAGGGCATCGAGGCCGACCTCACCCTGATCGGCAAGGCCCTGTCCGGCGGCTTCTATCCCGTGTCCGCCGTGCTGAGCCACGAGGCCGCGATGGCCGTGCTTCGCCCCGGCGAGCACGGCTCCACCTTTGGCGGCAACCCGCTCGCCTGCGCGGTGTCGCGCATGGCGCTCACCGTGCTGGTCGAGGAAGGCATGATCGCCAACTCCGCCACCATGGGCCTGCGCCTGCGGGACGGCTTGGCGCGGATCGACAACGACGCGATCCGCGACGTGCGCGGTCGCGGCCTGATGATCGCGGTCGAGCTCGACCCGGCCCTGGGCGGCGCCCGCCCCGTGTGCGAGCGGCTGCGGCAGGCCGGTCTGCTGTGCAAGGAAACCCACACGCACACCATACGCATCGCCCCGCCTCTGGTGATCGACGCGGACACGGTGGATTGGGCGATCGACCGCTTCGCCGCCGTGCTCGCCCAGGGCTGAGGGCTGGGCGCCGGGCGGAAGCGTTCAGTCCGGCTCGCCACCGTCTACCACCCTCCCGCCGACCGTCACGCTTCCGGCCCCGCTGACCTCCTTGCTCAGCCGTCCGGTCACGGCGGCAAACCGTACCGAGCCGAACCCCGACAGTTCCACCGTGGCGTCGCCGACCGGCGCATCCACCTGCACCTTGCCGGCCCCGCTGACCTCCACGTGGGCTTGCCCGATGCGGCCCTGCGACACCGTTAGGCCGCCGGCGCCGCTCAGCGCAGCGTCCAGCCTGTCGATGGCGGCCTGCGCGATCGACACGCTTCCCGCCCCGGACAGGTCGATCGACGCATGCCCGTCCACCCGCGCCACCTGCACCACGCCCGCCCCCGACAGGTCCAGCGTCAGCGGCCCGATCGCCCCGACATCATAGTGCCCGAAGCCCGGCTCGCCGATCGACACCCCGAACCCCTCCGGCACGTGCAGCAGAAGCCGCAGCGTCGGCGTGAACGACCGGTCCGGCACCGGTGTCCAGCAGGACGCACGGTCGCGCAGCGGACGCACCCGGGCCGCACCCTGCGTGTCGAACGACAGCCGGTCGATCTCCTCCGGGTGGTCCGCCGTCGCCTCCACCGCCACGCGCCCGTGCAATGCCGGGTCGGTCGCGATGGTCACCTGCCGCGCACACGGATCATCCACGACCAGGCTCGACCCCGCCACCTCCGCAGACCGCTCCGCCGCCTGCCCTCCGTCAGGAAGCAGGCACATGCCGAGCAGGACGCAGGACAACAACCGGAACGCAGCAGGCATCGGAACTCTCCACAGCATGTCCCCGTCGGGTGCACATGCCGTGCCAACGTTCAACGTGTTGTTTTCCTTACTTTCGTGCCGGCAGCGGCTCCCGCTGTCCTGGCTGGATCCGCCAATGTCCGGCAGGCCCTTCCCCCTTGGCTCTGGATCTCCGCCGTTGCCGATGCCGGGTCCTGCAGTGAAAAGCTGACAAGCATCGACCTCGCTCCGGTAGGCCTGTCGTCACGGCAAACCGGGCCTGCCCGCGCACGTGGGTAGTTGCCTGGGACAACGTCCTCGCAGCCTTCGTCATGTCGGCCTTCGTCGCGGGGACTCCGCACCGCCTTCGTTCACCGATCCTTCATCCTTTGGCACCTATCCTGATAGTCGACAGGAGGCCCCACGCATGGCGATCGACGGGACGATCCAGGCCACCGCACCCGCGCCTGCGGCCCTCGGCGCGACGTCGTCCACATCCACCGGGACGTCCCATCCCGGCTTCTTCCGCAGCCTGCTGTCGGACCTCAACCCGCTGCAGTACATCCCCGTCGTCGGCCCGATCTACCGCGCCATCACCGGCGACGAGGGCAACCCCGACCTGCGCTTCGTTGCCTCGCTCGGCACCAGCTTCGCCCTCGGCGGCCCGGTCGGCGTCGGCATCACGGTGGCGGAAAAGGTGACCGGGATCGACCCGGAATCCATCGGCCGCCACCTGCTCGCCCGGCTGTTCCATCCCGCCGCCAAGCCGGCCGCCGGCACCGCCGCGCCACCGTCCGCTGCAACCTCCGCCCCGGCCCAGCCCACGACCGGCCAGCCCGCAAGCGACACCGCCGGCACCGCCCTGGCCAACGACCTGTCCGCCGGCCAAGCGGGCGCACGCGCCTGGACCGCCGACGAGCTCACCGCCTACGGGGTGAAGCGCACCGCTGACAACGCCCTGGTCGCGGGCGGCCTCAGCAGCGCCGACGTGCTGAACACCCTGGAGCTGCACCGCCTGTCCACCACCCGCTACGCCTGATCCCGTCCCGCCGAACCGTTTCCCCAAACCTTTCCTGCAAACCTTTTCCCCAAACCTTTTCCCCCATCCTTTTCCCCAAACCTTTTCCCAAGACGCCGCGGTGTCCTATCTGCAGTGTCATGCCCACCAGGAGACAGCGACCCAGGCCCGACGCGTCCCCATCCCCGCTTCCCGCCCGCTTCGCCGACTGGTTCGCGGCACGCGGCTGGACCCCCCGTCCGCATCAGCTCGCCGTGCTCGACGCCGCCCGCGCGGGCGTCGACGTGCTGCTGGTCGCCCCCACCGGCGGCGGCAAGACCCTGGCCGGTTTCCTGCCCAGCCTGCTCGAGCTCGACGAGACCGGCGAGCGCGACCGCCTGCACACCCTCTACGTCAGCCCGCTCAAGGCGCTGGCCACCGACATCGCCCGCAATTTGACCGCGCCGGTGGAGGAAATGCACCTCCGCCTGCGCGTCGAGACCCGCACCGGCGACACCCCCGCTGATCGACGCGCCCGCCAGCGCGCCCACCCGCCGGACATCCTGCTCACCACGCCGGAGAGCCTGGTGCTGCTGCTGTCCCGTCGCGATGCCCCCGACACGTTCGGCGCCCTGCGGCGCATCGTCATTGACGAGGCGCACGCGCTGGCTGGCACCAAGCGCGGCGACCAGCTTGCCTTGTGCCTGGCCCGCCTGCTCCTGCTCGCCCCCGACGCTAGGCGCATCGGCTTGTCCGCCACCGTGGCCTACCCCGACGCGCTGCGCGCGTATGTCGGCACGCCCGAGCGCCCCGCCCGCCTGATCGAGGCCCCGCCCGGCGCCCCACCCGCGTTGTCCATGCTGCTGCCCGACGCCCACGTGCCCTGGTCCGGCCGTATGGGCCTCGCCGGCGCCTCCGTGATCCTCGAGCGCATCGCCGCCGCCGGCATGACCATCGTGTTCGTCAACACGCGCGCCCAGTCCGAGCTGCTGTTCGCCGCCCTGTGGCGCATCAACGACGACACCCTGCCGATCGCGCTCCACCACGGCAGCCTCGACATCGGCCAGCGCCGCCGGGTCGAGGCGGCGATGGCGCGCGGTCCCGACGCCCCCGACGGCCTCCGCGCCGTGATCGCCACCTCCTCGCTCGACCTCGGCATCGACTGGGGC
>CAXSHC010000139.1:6914-7648 GCA_964236745.1 uncultured Acetobacteraceae bacterium | reverse complement strand
CGATCTCGACAGCATCACCGTGAACCGTGGCCCGGGTCCGGCGTCGACGATCGGGTCGGCTACCTTCGGCGGCGACGTCGAGATCCATTCGCACGACCCGTCAGCGGTGGCCGACCTGAACCCGTATGCCACCTTCGGAACCTTCGGCACCAAGCTTTATGGCCTCGAGGCGGAGTCCGGCACGCTCGGCAACCCGTTCGGCGGCTGGCTGTCCGGCGGGCGCATCGTGCTGGACCTGCAGCGCAACGAAAGCCGCGGCGCGCTGACCGGCACCTCGGACGAGCGGCGCAACCTGTTCCTCAAGTACATCCAGCCGATCGGCGACCGCACCACGCTTACCGCTGCGGTCAACCTCGACAACGCGGTGACGGACACGCCTTACGGCACGCCGCTCACCTTGATCGACAAGTACGGTCGCAACTTCTCGCTGAACGACAACCCGCGCAGTCAGGCTTACGGTCCCTACAACCGCGACAACTACACCACCGATTTCGAGTACCTCAAGCTGGAGCACAGCTTCGCGCACGGCCTGACGGTGTCGGACCAGCCCTACACCACCGCGTTCTATCATCGCGGCGTGCAGGCCAGCGACACCTCGCTGAGCACACCCAACCTTTCCACCACCGCGACCAAAACGTACTACATCAAGGGCGTGCCGACGGTGCTGGAAAACGACGTGCCGGGGGCCGCGTACCAGAACGACTACCGTGCATGGGGCAACATCCTGCGCCTCG
>CAXSHC010000139.1:0-6904 GCA_964236745.1 uncultured Acetobacteraceae bacterium | reverse complement strand
GCCATACGGACAAGGTCGTGCCGGCTTCTGGTTCGAAAGCGAGGACAACACGCTCTACAAGACCAACGTCGTGCTGACCCGCGACCAGCAGGGCTACACCACCAAGCCCGGCGGCTCGACCTACCAGTATCACTATTTCGACCGGCTGACGACGGCGCAGCCCTATGTCGAGTTCGCCTGGCATCCGCTGCCGCGCCTGACCATCACTGCCGGTGTCAAGTACAGCTCCGTCACGCGATATCTGAACGGCCCGCTCGTGCGTACCGTCAAGGGCCCCGCGGACGACCACGCGACCTACAACAAGGCGCTGCCCTCGGTGGACGTCAACTACAAGATCGACCCCCACCTGTCGGTGTTCGCGCAGGCCGCAAAAGGCTACCTGACGCCGCCGCTGAACGTGTTCTACGCGCAGATCGTCAACACGGTGCAGCCGTCCACCACCGACAACTACCAGATCGGCACCGTCTACCAGCGCGGCTGGCTGAGCGCCGACGTCGACCTCTACGACCTGCAGTACCACAACTACATCGCCAGCACCGTGATCGGCACCAACACGCTCTACACCAACCAGGGCAACGCCACCTTCGAGGGCGTCGAGCTGGAAGCGACGGCGCAGGTCGGGCAGGGCTTCGCGCTGTATGCCAACGGGTCGCTGAACCACGCCACCTATCACAACGGCGCTTCGGTGGCGCAGGCACCGAGGCGCACCGCGGTGGCGGGCGTGCTGTTCGACCGCAGAAGTGTGGCCGTGGCTGGCGACAAGCTCGATGCCTCGTTGCTGACCAAGGATGTCGGGCCGCAATACGGCGTGGACACCGGCTTCGTGAACAGGTTCCCGATCAAGTCGTATGACACTACGGATGCTGCGGTGCATTATCTGCTGCCGCTGCAGCACGGCCGGCATCTGGACCTGGGCGTGCAGGTCACGAACCTGTTCAACAACACCAGCCTGATCGGCTATGCCGGCGCCGCAGCCGGAAACGGGGCGCCGTTGTACTGGGTCAACCCTGGCCGCGGCGTGTTCTTCAGCGTCTCGTCAAGGCTTTGATGGAAAAAACGCGACGCTGCGGTTTCATACCGTTGGCGTCGATATGGCGGCAGAGTGTCCACAACCCTGTATTCCGTATCACGGTGTGCGGCCGATCCGGTATCGGCGGCCGCCTGATCGTGTCGATCCCGATTAGTTGCTCATGATCAAGCCTTGACCTGGTGTCGGCAGATGTGTCCGCCTGTGTCCGGGCATCGTTCCGGTTCCTGCGATGGGAGCGCGGAAGCGGCGTCCGGAACGATCGGTTTCCCAAAAGGATCATGATCATCATGAAGATCAGCTTCGGTGCGGTCGCTGCCCTGACGGTTCTGTGGGCAGCGCCTGGTTTCGCACAACAATCATCCGCGGACGCGGGCCTCGCGGCACCGGGCGTCCAGGCGACAGCGACCACCGCCACCAAGAGCGCCAAGCGTGGCATCGCCTATGACCTGGCTTCGCCGGCCGACATAGCGGCGCTGTCGCCTGGCGTGAGCTGGTGGTATAATTGGGGGTCGACGCCGAATGCGGGCATCCCGTCCAATTACCTGACGCAGTATCAGATGGACTATTATCCGATGCTGTGGAACGGCAGCTTCAATGCGTCCACCGTGGTGGCGTTCCTGCTGGCTCACCCGACCATCCACTACCTGCTGGTGCTGAACGAGCCCAACGTCGGCGGCCAGTCCTATCTGACACCGCAGCAGGCGGCGCAGCTTTGGCCGCAATACGAGAAGATCGCCTCGGCGGCGGGAGTCAAGATCGTGGGGCCGCAGATCACCTGGGGCACCATGCCGAACTACAACGATCCGGTGGCGTGGCTGGACGCGTTCTATGCCGCCTACGAGGCCGCCAACGGTGGGCGGCAGCCAAGCATCGATTATCTCGGCTTTCATTGGTATGACTACGGCATTGCCGACCAGCTGAACCGGCTGGACAAGTACAACAAGCCGATCTGGGTGACCGAGTTTGCCAACTGGCACAGCCAGAACGATGGGGCGCAGATCACCACCCTGGCGCAGCAGGAGTCGCAGATGACCAGCATGGTCGCGACCCTGGAAGGGCGCAGCGACGTGTTCCGCTATGCCTGGTTCACCGGCCGGGTCAGCCCGGACCCGCACTACAGCAGCCTGCTCGGCGGGACCGGGCAGCTGACCGGGCTGGGCAAGTTGTACCTGTCCCTGCCGCACTGAAGCTGCGCCGTCCGGCCTGGCGCGGCCGGACGGCTTGACGCTCCCGTGGCAGAGGCCGGACAACGGGATCCATGCAGCGCATCTTTTCCGGCATCCAGCCGTCCGGCGTGCCGACCCTCGGCAACTACCTGGGCGCCATCCGCAACTGGGTGGCGCTCCAGGAGGGGCACGAGTGCCTTTATTGCCTGGTGGACCTTCATGCCATCACCACCTGGCAGGACCCGGCCGCCTTGCGCGAGCAGACGCGCACCCAGGCGGCGATCCTGCTGGCGGCCGGGATCGATGCCGGGCGGCACGTGCTGTTCAACCAGTCGGCGGTCAGCGCGCATGCCAGGCTGGCCTGGATCTTCAACTGCGTGGCGCGGCTCGGCTGGCTGAACCGGATGACGCAGTTCAAGGACAAGGCGGGCAAGGATCGGGAAGCGGCGTCGGCCGGGCTTTACGTGTATCCGAACCTGATGGCAGCCGACATCCTGGCCTATCACGCGACGCGTGTGCCGGTGGGCGACGACCAGCGCCAGCACCTGGAGCTGGCCAACGACATACGGGCCAAGTTCAACCACGACTACGGGGTGGAGTTCTTCCCCCTCATCGAGGCGCTGGTGCCGCCGGAAGCGGCGCGGGTGATGAGCCTGCGCGACGGCACCCGGAAGATGAGCAAGTCCGACCCGTCGGACCAGAGCCGGATCAACCTCCTGGACGACGCGGACGCGATCGCGCTGAAGATCCGCCGGGCCAGGACCGATCCGGAACCGCTGCCGTCGGAGGCGGCAGGGCTGGAAGGGCGGCCGGAAGCGCGCAACCTGGTGACGATGATGGCAGCGCTGGAAGGACGGAGCCTGGACGCGGTGCTGGCGGAGCATGGCGGCTGCGGGTTCGGCGTGTTCAAGGCGGCGCTGGCGGAGCGCGTGCAGGCAACGGTGGCGCCGATCGCGGACGAGGCGCGGCGGCTGATGGGCGATCCGGGGCACCTGGACGCCTTGCTGCGTCAGGGGGCGGCGCGGGCAAGGGCGATCGCCGAGCCGATCGTGCGCGAGGCCGAGCGGATCGTAGGGTTTCTGGGCTGACGGAGCGTTTCACGTGAAACAAGCGCTGCATGGGCTGACGATAGAGACGCGGGGCAAGGGGCTGGTGGACTTCACCCGCCCGGTGCTGGACTGGGTGGGGTCCCAAGGAATCGGGACCGGGCTGCTGACGCTGTGGTGCCAGCACACCTCGGCATCGCTCACGGTGCAGGAGAACGCTTCGCCCGAGGTGCTGACCGACATCGCGCGGTATTTCGAAGCCATCGCCCCGGAGGAGCAGGGCCGCTACGTCCATGACGACGAGGGGCCGGACGACATGCCGGCGCACCTGCGCACCATGCTGACCGGGGTGCAGCTGACGATCCCGGTGGATGGCGGGCGGCCGGTGCTGGGGACATGGCAGGGGATCTACCTGTTCGAGCACCGACGGCGGCCGCACCGGCGTCGCGTGGTGCTGCACCTGCTGGGGGACTGACGGGAACAGCCGGACATGGCCGGCAGCGGCGATCGCGGGCGGGCCTGGGCGATGGCGCCGTTGCTGCTGGCGGTGATGCTGCTGGTGTTCGGCACCAACCTGCAGGGCGTGCTGCTGCCGATCCTGGGACACGAGCGCGGTGCCGGCATGACGGCGATCGGGTTCTACTCGGCCGGCTGGTCGGCGGGCTTCGTGCTGGCGTGCCTGTGCATCGGATGGATCCTCGCCGTGCTCGGGCCGGTGTGGGCGTTCGCGGTGCTGGGGGCGACGTCGGCGGCGGCGACGGCGCTGCTGTGGCTGCTGTCGGGCGATGCGTCCTGGATCGCGCTGCGCGGGGTGAGCGGGTTCTGCTACGGCGGGCTGTCGGCGATCGTGGAAGGGTGGCTGGTCTGGCAGGCGGGGGTGGGGATCGGCTTCGCCGGCTACGGGGCGATGAGGCTGTTGGCCTCGCTGTGCGGCACGCTCGGCCTGGACGTGATCGACCCGCAGGGCGTGGCACCGTTCCTGTTGATGGGCGGGGCGGTGCTGTTCTCGGTGCTGCCGGTGCTGGGATGCCGGGCCGTGCGGCCGCCGCGCCTGCCGCGGTTCCGGACCGACGTATTGGGGCTGGTGTGGGAAACGCCGGTGGGGGGGCTTGGCTGCGTGGCGGCCGGGATGATCACCGGGGCGGTCGGCGGTCGGCGGTCGGCGGGCTGGGGCCGGTACTGGGGATGATGGGCGGGCTCGGCATGGGCGGGGACACGCTGATGCTGGCGGCCAACACGGCGGGCGGCACGCTAGCGGCGATCCCGACGGCGCTGCTGGGGCGAAAGCTGGGCAGGCAGGTGCTGCTAGGCGGGGTGGCGTTGCTCGGGGTGGCGGCGTGCGCGGCGTTGGCGCTGTGGCGGCCGCTGCCCGGGGTGGCGCTAGTGCCGTTGATGGGGGTGCTCGGGTGCGCGCAGTACCCGCTGTATGGGCTGTGCGTGGGGATCGCGAACGGGCAGGCGGCGGGACGGCCGGCGGCACGAATTGCGGCCGAGCTGCTTCTGCTGTTTGGGCTGGGAACGATCGCCGGGCCGCTGCTGGCAGCACCGCTGCTGGGGCGAGGAGTCGGGTGGATGTTTGGGTTCCTGGAACTGCTGTTCGGGACGGTTGCGGCGGGGGCCATGGCGGTGCGGGTGGGGCCTGCAAGGAGCGGGAGGCGCCGCAGCCTGGGCTGACACCGGCTGGATCGGCGTTGGTGAGGCGCCGGCGTCCCTGATCTCGAACAGCCCCCGCGAAAACCACTGGATCATTGCAGAAAACGAATGGCGTGGTTTCATCATGCCATAGGCGCGGTCGCTGATAGGTTTGCGCCTTTATCTCCAATCTTCAGCAGCCTGAACCTACAGCCTGCTCGGGGCCGGGCGGGCTTCGAGATGATAGGGTGAATGAGGAACCGGGTTTGGACTTGGGTACCCTCCGTATCCGTCATTGCGCGCCCTCACGCATGGCAATGGTTCACCTTGCCCCTTCGGCCTTCAGCCATTCGATGAATCCGGTCAGTGACGGTGTCTTGTCCGCATCGAACGGGACGAGGGCGATGTAGCCCTTCCGGGATACGGTGATCGTGGGCAACGGCGCCACGAGACGCCCGGCTGTCAGGTCGGCCTGCAGGACGGGCAGGGGGCCTATGCCGAGCCCGAGGCCATCCGTGACCGCCCGGAGCGTGACAAAGAAATGGTCGAACACCCGGCGACGTGGTTCGGTCACAGGCTGCAGGCCGGCGTGATCGAGCCAGTCGGTCCAGTCACCCGGCCGGGTTTCCGTCACCAGCAGGACGTGGCTTGCGAGGTCGGCCAGCTGGCGCACCGGCAGGCGATCGAACAGCCCCGGGCTCATGATCAGGGTGTCGGCCTCGTCAAGAAACGGATCGGCGCGGTGTTGCGGCCAGGCATCCTGTTCCGCCGAGCCGCGTCGGATCGCGACATCGAACCCGCCGCGCAGCTCGTCGTGCAGCGTCGTCGTGGTGGTGACTACCACCTCGAACTCGGGCCGCTCGGCATGGAAGCTGTCCAGCCGGGGGATGAGCCAGCGCATCGCGAACGTCGTCGGCGCACTGACCCGAAGGATCCGGCGGGCGTCCAGGCGGCCACAAGCGTCGGCGGCGTTGATGACCCGGTCGAACGACAGGCTGACTTCTGCCGCGAAGGCACGCGCGGCAGGCGTAGCCACCATGCGCCGGCCCGCCCGCACGAACAGGCGCTGACCGAGCCAGCGTTCCAGTGCCGCGATCTGACGGCTGACGGCGCCGTGCGTCAGTCCGAGTTCAGCGCCTGCCTCCGCATAGCTCCCGGTGCGGGCCGCGACCTCGAAAACGCGCAGGGCATTGAGCGGAGGCAGACGGCGCATGCGACTCGTGAGAAAAACAAACAGATATCGTGTTCATGCAGGATCTAATCCCGAAAACTCACATGGCTAGAGTGTTTTTCGAGGAGGACGGCACCGACGATGCGGATCACCAGCGCCGTGGAAGTGGCACCGACCCGTCGGCACAGCAGGTCGCCACGACGGCGCAACCTCGCCGGGGCCTGCCTCGCCCACATGCGGCATGACGGATACACCGATCAGCTTTATGCGCTGTTGCCGGTCTGGCAGTCGCAGTTCGGCCTGTCCTATGCAGGTCTCGCGGTGGTCCGGGCGCTTTATTATGGCACGATGGGCGGCCTGCAGGTTCCAGGCGACAGGCTGATCGCCCGCTCCGGCCCCGGGCCGGCGCTCGCGTTGGCCACCTTTGTCGCCGCGGCGGGTTTCCTGCTGATGTTTCTTCCCTTCGGGTTTGCGGGCCTGTGCGCAGGCCTCGTCCTCGCCGGCATCGGATCAAGCATACAGCACCCGCGCGCCTCGCTTCTGGTGACGAACACCTACGGCAAGGCTTCGCGCGGGCCGCTCGGCATCTACAACTTCGCCGGAGACCTTGGAAAGGCGATCTTCCCGGCCGTGGTCGCTTTGTTGTTGACCGCGATCGCTTGGCGGCCTGTCGTCGGGATGATGGCCGGCATCGGGCTGGCGGTGGCGCTGCTGGCGCTCCTGCCCCGGCAACCTTTCGTCGCGGCCGGCGAGGAGAAAGCCGCGGCACAAGGGCGAGACGGCCGGGGCTTCGGTCTGCTCCTCGCCATCGGCGCGCTCGATACGGCGACGCGGATGGGCTACCTGCTGTTCCTGCCGT
>CAXSHC010000138.1:0-7752 GCA_964236745.1 uncultured Acetobacteraceae bacterium | reverse complement strand
ACGCGTCCGTCCGCATGCTGGCGATCTCTGCCACGTCGTGCCGTGCGTAAAGACGACAAGCGGCCTGGATGACGTTGAGCACCGGCGCGTAGGGTGCCGCTTCCCAGTCTGCCACCGCGACCGGCGGCGTCGCGGCACCCGTCGCGGCGAGCCTTCCGAGCTGTTGAAGCAGGCCCGCGAAGTCGTTCGCGTTGGTTTCCATCACGGCGGCGGCGCCACCGACGAGCAACGGCAGCTCGACCGCGCCGGAGGAACTTGCCGTCGCCACCAGGATGGGCAGGATCGGCCGGTTGCGGCTGCCGCCGTGGAAGTCCTGCAGGTCGAGGGCGTAGCCGTGCAGCTGAGCGCGTGCCGCGTTGTCGACCCGTGTCGCGCCGATCTTGAACTCGATTGCGAAGATGGCGTGTGGCGACAAAAGCACGGCATCAAGTCGGCCGCCGAGGCGTGGAATGTCGAACTCCAGCAACACCTGCCACGCGTCGGGATCGGGCACGTCGCACAAAGCGTTGCGCAGCAACGGCAGCTCGGCTTTCCAGGCCCAGACCTGCTTCGGCTCGTTGCCGCGATAACGCCGGGATTGCTGGTGCGACAACGCGCCCAGGATCATCGCGTCGTCGAGGTCGAGGAACGAGCGGACGCTGCCGGACCACCAGGCGCTCATTCCCGCACCATCACGACGCCATCAAGCGGAACGACACTGTCCAGGCACGCAGGTACGTGAACAGGATGACAAGCCGCGCTTGAGCGGACGGCTTTCCTGCTATCCGACGAACCCATACAGATCGGTATCGCGCAGCAGGTGCACGCACTGACGCGCGGCCTCGTCCCGTGCGGCCTCGGAGAACGCGGCGTTGGAGGCCAGCACCACCAGGCTGCCCGGCTGCTTGCCGCCCATGGTCGCCGCCTCGTTGATCATCTCGCTGCCGATCACGCTGCGCGAGGTACGGCAGCGCACCACCAGCAGCTTCTTGTCGCGCCGCCCGACGATGTCCGGCCCGGTGCCGTCGCCGGGAAAGGCGATCCGGGTGCTCCAGCCGGCCTGTTCGAGGGCTGCGGCGCACAGCGTGCGGAAGGCGTGCGGCGATGGCAGCGGAGGTGCCTCGACGATGGGTGCGCTCGGCTGGCGTTCCGGGGACGGCCAGTCTTCCTCCACATGGGTGAAATGCCGCCGTCGCCGCGCCACGATCCAGGCGGTCGCGATCGACACCGCCATCAGCAGCAGCACGAGCAGCCCGATCAGCAGCGGGTAGCCGGTCCGATGCACCATCCCGACTGTTGGCGGCCAGGGTGCCGGCGCCGTGGCGGAGGAAGCGGGCTGCGATGTCGTCGGAGTTCCGGCGACGGGGCCGGAAGGCGGGGTCGGTGCGACAGGCGAGGTGGACGGAGGTGCCGCGGGCGACGTCGGAGCACTATTCGGCGCGGTGTCGGCTGGCGAAGGGGCGGCCGGGGCTTCGCTGGTGGTAGATCGGCCAGGATTTGCTCCGGCCTCCGGAACCGACGCGGTCGATCCCGGGGTGGTCGCGGTCCCGTCCGGTGACGCGTTGTCGAAGCCGGGTGCCGCCGGTGGCAATACGGCGGCGCCATCCGGCGCTTCCGTCGCGGCCGGAGCGTCGGATGGCGCCGCAGCCTGCGGTTGCTTCTGCACCACGGTTGGCGGCAAGGGCCCCGGTGCTTTCGACGGGACAGCTGATGTCGGTGCCGCATGGGTCGAGGGCGATGCAGCCTCGGGCGCCGCTTGCGTCACCGGCGGCGGCGCCACAAGCGGTGGCGCGGGTTGCGACAGGACGGTCGACGGCGCGGCTGTTCGCCCGGATGCCGCGGGAACCGTTGTCATCGCGGCCGGTAGCCGGACTTGGCGCACCTCGTTCGACGGCACGAACAGGAGCAGCTCCCGGCCTTGTCTCGGAAGGCGGCGCAACAGCAGGAGCCGTCCCTGGTGCGCGACGAGCTCCAGCTGTGTCGACGGCGTCAGCACGATGCAGCGCCCATAGGCCCGCTCCAGGTCCGCCCAGCCTTCGGGGTGCAGAGGCCCCGCGTCGCCGCTCAGCGTCAGCATCACCCGCGGGTTGGCACAGGCATAGGTTGGGTGTCGCACCTGAAACGTTTGCAGCGGCGCCCCCAATGCCGGCGTCGCCGCTCCCAGCCCCGCCAGCAGCAGGCTCCACCTCAGGGCGCCCAGCCCCGGCAGGCCAGTTCCCAGCACGCCCAAGGGTGGGGCGTTCGGCGCCGGTACCGCCGCTGCGGGCAACGGCTTCGCCATCCTGCACCGTGTCATCTTGGGTTCCCCTTTTTGGTCGAGGACGCGCGAGGCTGGCGATCGTTCCGAAAGCCGCCATGTCTCCCGCGTCAGCTGCGCAGCACCGCTCCTGTCGCCTTGGCCACTGCGTCGACGATTTTGGCGGACGCCGCGTCCAGCTCGACATCGGTCAGGCTGCGCTCGCGCGGCTGGAACACCACCTCGATCGCCATCGACCGCATCCCATCCGGGACCTTGTCGCCCTCGAACACGTCAAACAACGACACCCCCGCGACCAGGGTGCGCTCCGCCCCCCGCGCCGCACGAAGCAGCGCTTCCGCCGTCACCTCCCGCGCCACCAGGAATGCGAAGTCGCGCCGCACCGGCTGCAGCGCCGACAGGTCGGGGGCGCCCTTGCGACGCCGCTTCGGATCCGCCACCGCATCCAGGAACAGCTCGAACCCCACCGCCGGCCCGTCCAGCCCGATCGCCGCCAGCAAGGCGGGATGCAGCTCGCCGAACCGCCCGAGCACGATTTTCGGCCCCTGCCGGAACACGCCCGAGCGCCCAGGATGGTAGTGCGTGGGCGCGTCCGCGGTCACGGTCACCGCTTCCGCCGGCACGCCCAGCGCCGCCAGCAGCGCCGCCGCGTCCGCCTTGGCGTCCCACAGCGAGGCCGCCTGCGACGCCCGTCCCGGATGCCGTGCGGTCCGCCCGGTGCGCAAGGCCGCCGCCATGGTGCGCTGCCCGGCCTCGTCAAACCCGGCGCCGATCTCGAACAGCGCCAGGTCGGCGGTTCCGCGCGCCGCGTTGCGCCCGGCCGCCTGCAGGAGCGTCGCCAGCGGGGTGGGCCGCATCTGGTCCAGGTCGGCCGCGATCGGGTTGGACAGGCGCAGCGAGTCCGGCACCGCCCCGAACCGCGCCGCGTGCTCGCGCGCGGTGAAGGAGAAGCCCACGCATTCGGCCATCCCCCGCGACGCCAGAACCCGTCGCGCCAGGGCGTTGCGTCCCTGCCGCGGCGTCAGGGACGGCGCCGGCACCGGCCGGAGCGACGGCAGCAGCACCGGCGGCACGCTGTCCAGGCCGCGCAGCCGCAGCACCTCCTCGATCAGGTCGGTTTCCGCTTCCACCGCTTCCACTGCCGCCACCGCGTCGGCCGTGTCGCCGTCGGAGCCCGGTTGGAGCGACAGCACCACCGGTGCCGCGACGTCGTTGCGCCAGGACGGCACCGTGAACACAGCACCCGCCTCGTCGCGCTCCCGCACCGTGAAGCCCAGCGTTTCCAGGGCGTGCACCGCCTCGTCCGGCGCCACGTCGAGCCCGCCCAAGGTGGCGATGCGACCGAACCTGAGGGATGCGGTGCGGTGCCAGTCTGGCGCCTGCCCCGCGGACACCACCTCGCTCGCCTCGCCGCCGCACAGCTCCTGGATCATCCGCGTCGCCGCCTCGAGTGCCGCCGCCGGCAGCGCCGGGTCGATGCCGCGCTCGAAGCGTTGCCTCGCCTCGGACTGGAGGCCGTGCCTGCGCCCGGACAGCGCGATACGCACCGGGTCGAACAGCGCGCATTCCACGAACACGTCGGTGGTCGCTTCCGTGCATCCGGTCGCCTCGCCGCCCATCAGGCCCGCGAACGACTGCACCCCCGACGCGTCGGCGATCACGCAGTCTTCTCCGTCCGCCACGTAGTCCCGGCCGTCCAGCGCCGGAAGCGTTTCGCCGCGACCCCGACGTACGGTCAGCAGCGGCCCCGATACCGTTGCGGCGTCGAACACGTGCAGCGGCCGCCCCAGGTCGAACGAGAAGAAGTTGGTCACGTCCACTAGCGCGCTGATCGGCCGCAGCCCCACGGCGAGGAGCCGCTCCTGCAGCCAGGGCGGCGACTGGCCGTTGCGCAGGCCCCGGATGCAGCGTCCGAGCACCAGCGGGCATGCCTCAGCGAACTCGATCGCCCAGCCGATCGGGCTGTCGAACGTTCCCTCCACCGTGTCCGCGAGCCATGGCCTGAGGTGCCCCATCCCCGCCGCCGCCAGGTCGCGCGCGATGCCGCGCACCGCCAGGGCGTCGCCGCGGTTCGGCGTCACCGCGATCTCGATCACCGGATCGTCCAGCCCGGCGTAGTTGGCATAGCTTTGCCCGGGCGTGGTGTTGGGCGGCAGCTCGGCGATGCCGTCATGCTCGGTTCCCAGCCCCAGCTCGCGCAGCGAGCACAGCATGCCGTCGCTGCGCTGCCCCCTGATCTCGCCCGCCTTGATGGTGATGCCGCTGCCGGGGATGTGTGTGCCGGGCGGCGCGAAGATCACCGAGATCCCCGTCCGGGCGTTCGGCGCACCGCACACCACCTGCACCGGCGGCGCTCCCTCCAGGCCGGTATCCACCGAGCACACGCGCAGCCGGTCCGCGTTCGGGTGCTGCACCGCTTCCAGGATGCGCGCGGTGCGGAACGGCGCCAGAACGGCGCCGCGGTTCTCCACCCCCTCGACCTCCAGCCCGATGCGGTTCAGCGCAGCACACAGCGCTTCCACCGTGGCCTCGGTGTCGAGATGGTCGCGCAGCCATGACAGGGTGAACTTCATCGCCGGTCAGATCCCCTCGTGCAGCACGACCGGCGACAACGGGCTGGTGCCGTAGTGACGCAGCCAGCGCAGGTCGCTCTCGTAGAGCGAGCGCAGGTCCGGGATCCCGTGCTTCAGCATGGTCAGGCGCTCCACCCCCATCCCGAACGCGAAGCCCTGCCAGACGCGGGGATCGAGCCCGCAATTGGCCAGCACGCGCGGATGCACCATCCCGGAGCCCAGCACCTCCAGCCAGTCGCCGCCCGCGCCGATTTCGCCGGTGTGGCGGTTCCAGCCGATGTCGATCTCCATCGACGGCTCGGTGAACGGGAAGTACGAGGCCCGGAACCGCACCGGCAGCGACGGCTGCGCGAAGAACGCCCGCAGGAACTCGATCACCGCGCCCTTGAGGTGTCCCAGCGTGATCGCCCCCTCGCCGGTGGCCGGCCCGATCACCAGCCCCTCGCATTGGTGGAACATCGGCGAATGCGTGGCGTCGTGGTCGGCGCGGTAGGTGCGTCCCGGCACGATGATGCGGATCGGCGGCGGCACGCTCAGCATGGTGCGTATCTGCACCCCCGAGGTTTGCGTCCTGAGCACGCGGCTGGACGGCCCCTCCCCCGGCAACGACGGCAGGTAGAAGGTGTCGTGGTCGGTGCGCGCCGGATGGTGCGCCGGCGTGTTGAGCGCCGAGAAGTTGTGCCAGTCGGTTTCGATGTCGGGGCCTTCGGCGACGGTGAAGCCCATCGCCCCGAAGATCGCCACCATCTCCTCGATGGTCCGGCTCAACGGATGGATGAAGCCCGGCGGCTCCGGCACCACCGGCACCGTCACGTCCACCCGCTCGGCCAGGATCCGCGCCTGCAGCGCCTTTGCTTCTAGCGCTCGCCCACGCGCCTCGATCGCAGCGCCCAGCTCGTCGCGCAGGACGTTCAGCGCTGCCCCGCGTGCCCGTCGCTCCTCCGGTGCCGCCCGCCCCAGCTCCTTGAGCAGCGCGGTCAGCCGTCCGGACTTGCCCAGCGTGCCGACCCGCACCGCGTCCCAGGCGCGCTGGTCCGGAGCGGTTTCCAGGGCAGCGAGAACCTCCTGCTTCAGCGCGTCCAGATCGTTGGGCATGGGTGGCAACCTCGAGGCAGGGAAAGGCCAGGGCGCCGCCCTGGACCCGCCAAAGGGCAGTCGCCCTTTGGAAACCCGGTTCGAATGGAAAACGGGGGACTGCCTTAGCCGATCGGGAGCGCAACGGCCAGGGAGCGGGCGATCCCGTTCCGGGTGAACCGAGCGCCACCATGCTCGTTTTTTCGTGATAAGCGAAACAGCCGAAACGCGAGAAACGACGAAGCGAAACCTGTTGCGAAGACGCCAGGGCAGGTCTACGCCTTTTCCCGATCAAGACGGACATCGTGTCGACCTGCGAGCGGGCGAGGCCCGTCGATCAAACGGATCGCTCCATCAAGGAGCGGCATGGGAGGACCACATGATCGACCACGGATCGCTACTGCACCGCGTCGGCGTAGCAGCCGTTGCCGTCGCAGCGCTGGCCGGTTCCGCCCGGGCACAGGGAGCCCGCGAGGTTCCCACCGTGTCCGGCCCGATCCCTGGCAGCACCGCATCCAACCACCCGTTCGACGCCGCCGCCTTTCAGGCGGTGCCGATAAACCTTGCCGCCCGCGGCTACCGCGAGGACGAGTACTTCGTCAGCGGCACCGCCAACGTTTACCAGTACGACGACGTCGCCGACCCGCTCGACACCAGCGTCAACGTGCTGCGCAGCGGTCCCTACACCAACCGCATCCTGGTCCGCCGCCCGAGCGACCCGAAGCGGTTCAGCGGCAACGTGGTGGTGGAGCTGCTCAACGCCACCAACGACTACGACCTGCCCGTGTTCTGGTCCTACGACCACGACTACTTCCTGCGTCGCGGCGACGTGTGGATCGGCATCACCAGCAAGCCGGTCACCATCGCCGGGCTCAAGACCTTCAACCCGTCCCGCTACGCGCCCTTGTCCTGGGCCAACCCGAACCCGGACGAGACCGACGCCTCCTGTCCGATGCTCAACACCATTGTCGGCGGCGCCACCCATGCCACCGAGGACGGCCTGCTCTACGACGTGCTGAGCCAGACCGCGGCACTGGTGCGCAGCGCCGGTGCCGCCAACCCCCTGCACGGCTATGCGGTCAAGGCGGTGTATGCGGCGGGCTACTCGCAAAGCGCCATCGACCTGGTCGGCTACATCAACGCCGTCGCCCCCCGCGCCAGGGGTGCCGCCATCTTCGACGGTTACCTGGTCGGCTCCGGCTTCGGCATCCAGGCGCCGCTGAACCAGTGCAGCAAGGCGCCCGTCGCCGGCGACCCGCGCAACGTGCTCCGCTCGCGCAACGCCGCCATCGTCGCCACCCAGTCCCAGACCGACTACCGCAACGCCCGCCAGGCCTACCGCGCCGACAGCGACGCCGCCGACGACCGCTACCGCTACTACGAGGCCGCCGGCCCCGCGCACGTCGTGGTCGAGCAGACCACCTCGGACGCCAACGCCACGGACACCCACGCGGCCGGCGGCACCACCCTGGTCGAGGACTACGCCACCTGCCTCGCCGGCGCGCAGCTCAGCACCTTCCCCGGCCGCTACCTGCTCGACGCCGGCTTCGCCCAGCTCGAAGGCTGGGTGCGCAACGGGGCCACGCCGCCGCACGCGCCGCTGATCCAGGCCACCGGCACCGCGCCGAAGCTCGTCACCGTGCTGGACGGGAACGGCAATGCGGTCGGCGGGGTGCGCGCGCCCGAGCTCGACGTGCCGGTCGCCACCTACACCGAAAGCACCCCGGGCAGCACCAGCCTGAACTGTTCCCTGTCCGGCCAGGTGATCGCCTTCGACCGTGCCAAGCAGCAGAGCCTGTATCCGAACACCCTGAACTACCTGGTGCCGTTCGTCGGCGACACGGTGAAGGTGGCGCAGCAAGGCTTCCT
>CAXSHC010000137.1:0-7761 GCA_964236745.1 uncultured Acetobacteraceae bacterium | reverse complement strand
TCGGCCACTTCGACAGCGAGATCCAGATCGAGGCGCTGCGCAACTACACCTGGGACAACATCAAGCCGCAGGTCGACGAGGTGGTGTTTCCCGACGGCAAGCGCCTGATCCTGCTGTCGGAAGGCCGCCTGGTGAACCTCGGCAACGCCACCGGCCACCCGTCCTTCGTGATGTCGGCCTCGTTCACCAACCAGACCCTGGCGCAGATCGAGCTTTGGACCGCGCCGGAGGGCAAATACGAGTTGCAGGTGTACACCCTGCCCAAGGCGCTGGACGAGAAGGTGGCGGCGCTGCACCTGGCCAAAGTCGGTGCCGAGCTGACCCGGTTGTCGGAGAAGCAGGCCGAGTACATCGGGCTGGAAACCGCCAACGGCCCGTTCAAGCACGAACTGTATCGCTACTGAGCCTCGCCGGCGCGCCCGGTCCCACGAACGGGGCCGGGGCCGGCTACCAGGCGGTGTAGCCGCCGTCGGCGTGGACGATGCTGCCGGTCATCAGGCTGGCGGCGTCGGACGCCAGGAAGTGCACCACCGAGGCAATCTCGTCCGGCTGCCCGACGCGTCGCATCGGCGTGTTGTCCAGCCATTGCCCGTAGAGGCGCGGGTTGTTCATGCCGAAGCGGGTGAGCGGCGTCTCGATATAGGTCGGCGCCACCGCGTTGACGCGCACGCCGCGCCCGCCCCATTCCGCCGCCAGCGACTTCGTCAGGTGGTGCACGCCGGCCTTGGACGCGTTGTAGGCCGCCTGCTCCTGCGGCTTCACCACGATGCTGCCCGCCATGGAGCCGATGTTGACGATGGCACCCGCCCCTTGTTCCAGCATGACGCGGCCGAAGGCGCGGCAGCAGCGGAACACGCCGTTGAGGTTGACGTCGATCTGCCGCAGCCAGTCCGCGTCGCCAAGATCCTCGGCCTTGATCTCCGACACCACGATGCCGGCGTTGCAGACCAGGATGTCGACGCGGCCATGTTGCGTGCGTACCGCGTCCGCGGCGGCGTCCACCGTTTCGGTGCGCGTCACGTCGATCGGCAGGCCGTATGCGGTGCCGCCCGCCTGCCGCACCGCCTGCGCGCCGTTCTCCGCCAGCGCGGGGTCGAGATCGGCCACCACCACCACGGCCCCCGCCTCGCCCAGCGCCACCGCGCAGGCCAGGCCGATGCCGCCGCCGCCGCCCGTCACCACGGCGATGCGGCCATCGAGACGCAGCTTCTGCATGTACATCGGCACGACCCTCCCCGGACCGGATCAGCTCAGCACGATGCCGCCATCGACGTTGAGCGTCTGCCCGGTGACAAAGGCGGACGCGTCGGAAGCGAAGAAGCACACCGGGCCCACCACATCCTCCGGCTGGCCGAGGCGGCGCAACGCCGTGTTGGCGATCCAGCGTCCCGCCACCGCCGGATCCTCCAGGTTGGTGCGGCCCATGTCGGTGACGATGATGCCGGGGCAGATGCAGTTGGCGGTGATGCCCTGCTCGCCGACCTCCTGCGCCAGCACGCGGGTGAAGCCCATCACCGCCGCCTTGCTGGCGGAATAATGTGCCTGCTCCGGTGCGCCGTGCTTGCCGCCGATGGAGGCGATGTTGACGATGCGGCCGTAGCCGGCTGCGCGCATGTGCGGCAACAGCGCCTGCACCACCAGGAAGGTGCCCTTGGCGTTGACGTTCATCACCGCGTCCCAGTGCTGCTCGGGCAGCGCCTCGACGGTGCCCGGGATCAGGATGCCGGCGTTGTTGACCACCGCGTCGATGCGGCCGGCAGCGTCGATCGCCTGCGCCACCATCGCCCGCACCGCATCGCGGTCGCTGACGTCGGCGAACACGGTGTGGGCGCGCCGCCCGATCCCCTCGATCTCCGCGGCCACCGCTTCCAGCTCGGTCTTCTGGCGCTCGATGTCGTTCAGCACCACGTCGAAGCCGTTCCGCGCCAGGCCGAGCGCGATGGCGCGTCCTATGCCCCGGCTGGCGCCCGTGACCAGCGCCGTGCGGGACCTGCCTTGTTCAGCCATGAAACTCTCCCGATCAGAAGAAGCGGATTTCGCCACGCAGCACCGCCAGGCTGACAGCCGCGATCATCACCACGCCGCGCACCTCGTTCTGCATGTAGAACGGCGCGCCCAGCAGGTTGAGGCCGTTGTCGAGCATGCCGATGATGATCACGCCGACCAGCGTGCCCTGCACCGTCGCCCGTCCCGGCTTGAACGCGGTCATGCCCAGGAACACCGCGGTCAGGCTGTCCATCAGGTAGCTTTCGCCCGCCCCCGGCTGCCCGGTGCCGAGGCGGGCGGTGAGCATCACGCCCCCCATCGCGGCGCCGAACGCGGACAGGGTCAGCGCGATCAGCCGGCAGCGGTTGACGCTGATGCCGGACAACCGTGCCGCCTGCAGGTTGGAGCCGGTGGCGACCAGGGCGCGGCCGAGGCGGGTGCGGTTCACCAGCACGTAGAAGGCCGCGACCACGACAAGCGCTATCACGATCGGCACCGGCACCACGCCCAGCACGTGGCCGGTGGCGATGGCGTAGAACAGCGGCGGGAAGCTGGTGTAGATCGAATCGCCGCCATCATAGGCGTAGTTCAGCCCGAGTGCTATCGGCCCCATCGCCAGGGTCGCGATCAGCGACGGGATGCGCAGCCGCGTTACCAGCAGCCCGTTGACGATGCCGAGCACGGTGCCGGCCAGCACCGACAACAGGATCGCCAGCGGGATCGACAGCCCCGACCAGCTCATCAGCCCTGCCACCAGGACGCCGGACAATCCGGCCACCTGCCCCACGGACAGGTCGAACTCGCCGCTGGCCACCGCCACCGTGAGGCCGGACGAGATCACCGTCAGCACGGAGATCTGCACCAGGATGTTGCTGATGTTGGACGGCGACACGAAGCGCCCGCTCGCCGCCGAGAACACCACGAAGATCAGGATGGCGGCGCCGACCGTGCCCCAGCGGGCGCCGAGATGGCCGATGTCGAGGCGGCGCGCGGGCCGCGTGTCGATGGTCGCGGACATGATCAGTTCACCTCGGTCAGGAGCCGGTCCTCGGACAATTCCGCGCGCGGCACGCAGGCGGCGACGCGGTCCTCGCTGATGCAGTAGACGCGGTCGCACAGCGCGATCAGCTCGGAGAACTCGGCCGACGCGATCAGCACCGCCGCCCCCTGCTGCGCCAGCTCGCGTATCAGCGCGTAGATCTCTGCCTTGGCGCCGACGTCGACGCCCTCGGTCGGGTTGTCGAGCAGCAGCACCGGCGATGCGTCCCGGGCAGCACCGCCGATGCGGGCGATCCAGCGGCCGAACACCACCTTCTGCTGGTTGCCGCCGGACAGCTGCATCACGTCCTGGTTCACGCCGCTGCACTTCACCCGCAGCCGGTCCACCACGCCGCGGACCAGGCTCAACGCCTTGCCCGTCTGCACGAAGCCGTTTCGGCTGACCTGCGGGAGCGAGCCCGCCAGAACGTTCTCCTCCACCGACAGGCCGCGGAAGATCGCCTTGCGCAGCCTGTCGTCGGCGACGAGGTAGACGTTGTGGTCGATCGCCTCCGCGACGCTGCGCGGCAGCCGCTGCAGCGATCCGAGCCGAAGCCGTGCGGCGGTGGCAGGCGTGGCGCCGGCAAGGCATTCCAGCAGCCCGGTCTGCCCGGCGCCGAGCACGCCGGCGACGCCCACCACCTCGCCGCGCCGCACCGTCAGCGACGGTACCTCGAGCCGGCCGACGCGCAGGCCCCCGAGCGCCACGACGTCGCCCTCGCCGTCATCGGCGACGGCATGGCTGGTCCAGTCGGTTTCCTCGATTGCGCGGCCGACCATCAGCCGCACCACCTCGGGCAGGGAAATGTCTGCCACCGCGCCGTCATGCACCTTGGCGCCGTCCTTGAGCACGGCGATGCGGTCGCAATGGCTGAACACCTCGTTCATGTGATGCGAGATGAACAGGATGCCGAGGCCGTGGCGCTTCAGGTCGGCAAGAAAGCCGAACAGCAGCTGGGTTTCGGCGACCGTCAGCGAAGCGGTGGGCTCGTCCAGGATCAGGATGCGCGGCCCGGTCGCCAGCGCCTTCAGGATGTCGAGGATCTTGAGCTCGCCCAGGCTGAGCCGGTCGCACTCGCACCCGAGGTCGATGCGCACGCCGAAGCGCCGCGCCAGCGCCTCGGCTTCCGCGACAAGGGTACGGTCATGGATCAGCCCGCCACGCAGCGGCTCGCGGCCGAGCATGATGTTCTCGGCACCCGTCAGCTGACGGATGATCGTCACGTGCTGGTGCGCGACCGCGATCCCGGCCGCCACCGCGTCGGCCACGCGTTTCGGCCGGATCAGCCGGCCGCCCACCTCCAGGGTGCCGGCATCGGCCGGGATCGCGCCGCAGATGATCTTCACCAGCGTCGACTTGCCGGCGCCGTTGGCGCCGACCAGCGCCAGCATCTCGCCGGCGTGCAGCGCCAGGTCGACGTCGCGGAGCACGCTGATGCCGGCATAGCTCTTGCCGACGCCGCTCGCCTGCAGCACGCGTTCTCCTGCCGGGGCTCCTGCCGGGGCGCCCGCCGAAGCGCCCACCGGCGACGCCGAAGCGGCCGCGGGAGCTGCGGTCGTCGCGGGCATCGCCGGCGGGCTGGCAGCCATCCGGATCAGCCCTTCATGCCGGCAAGGGCCCGGTCGCGGTAGACGTAGTACAGGTCGGTCGCGTCATAGGTCGGCGTGCCGGCGGCGGGAACGTTGATGCCGCTGACCAGCAGCGGCGCCGGGATTTCTTCCATCGACACCGGCACCACCTCCTTGGCGTTGCGCCCCTTGCCGACGATCTCGTTGATCAGCCAGCCGGTATAGGCGCCCCACACCTCGAAGGCCTGCGCCGTGGTCGCCTTGAGCGGATAGCTCGGGTCGCGCATGCGTTCGATCGCGGTGGCGGCGCCGTCGGCGGACACCACGAAGATCTTGTCCTGCAGGTTGCGCGACTTGATCACTTCGGCCGCCGCCATGCCCGGCTCGTCCCACGGGCACCAGATCGCGTCGAGGTCGCTGCCGTAGCGGGCGAGCCAGTCGTTCACCACGTTCTGCGTCGCCTCGTAGAAACCGGAATACTGGATCACCCGCTCCGCCTCGAGGCTGATCCACTCGTTCTCGGTCAGAACCGTGCGCATCACCTTGCCGCGCTTGCGCGTGCCGTGGTGGAAGTTGGCGATGATGGCGCAGATGTTCGCCTTCTGCTTGCCCTCGCCCAGCAGCCGGTCGACCATGTACTGGGTGTACTGGCCGCCCATGACCCAGTTGTTGCTGGTGATGTCGGCGATCGCCGGCGACTGCCAGCCGCTGTCCAGGCTGAAGAACGGGATCTTGGAGGTGGTGAGGTCGGCCAGCGCGCTGTGCGCCGCCGTCAGCGTGCCATACATCACCAGGATCGCGTCGGACTTGGCGGTGATCGCGTTCTCGATCTGGCTGACCAGGGCGCCCGGATCGCCCTTGGCGTCGGTCATGTTCACCTGCCAGCTCTTGTTGAGCCCGGTCTTGTTCAGCCACTGCTGGAACCCGGCCCAGGAGCGCTGGTCGGACTGTGCCGACAGCTGCTGCGCCACCACGGCGAGCTTGACCGGCTTGGTGTTGGCCTGCGCGTGCGCCGGCTCGCTGCCGATCGCGAACTGCGCCAGCTGCGCCGTGCCCGCCAGGGCGGCGGCGCCGCCCATCGTGCGCAGCAGGCTGCGCCTGGTAGGCTGGATGATCCTCGGTTCGTCGCTCATGATCCTTGTTTCCTCGTTTCTTGGTTGTGGTTGGTCGTTGCTGTGGCGAGTTGTCCGGTCACGCCTTCAGTCGAACAAGGCTGCCACCTCCGCCGGCTGGTCCCAGTGCGGCACGTGTCCGGCATCCGCGATCAGGTGGACGGCGCAGCGGCTGCCTGCCTCCCTGGCCTGGACCCAAGGGATGATGCGGTCCTGCAGGCCCCACACCACGCGCACGGGCACCCGGAGCGCGCGCAGGTCGGCGGTGATGTCGACCTGCTGCCCGTCATCGTCCACCAGCGAGCCGGCCAGTGCCGCCAAGCGGCCGCGTCCCAGCTCGGCCACCATCGCCGCCAGCTGCTCGTTCGTCAGCGCCGCCGGCCGCACCACCAAACGGCGCAGCAGGTGCGACAGCGCTCCCGGCGAGCGGACGTTGACGATGCCGCGCACGAACGCCACGTCGATCGGCCGGTCCAGCCCGACCGGCGCCAGCAGGGTCAGCCGGCACACCCGTTCCGGCCTAAGCCGCGCGACGCGCGCCGCCACCGCGCCGCCCAGGGAATGCCCCGCCAGCTCCACCGGCTCGTCGCCGAGCCGGTCCAGCAGGGCGGCGGCCACCGCGGCGAGGCCGTCGACGTCGCCCGCTTCGATGGCGGTGCCGCCATGGCCGGGCAGGTCGATCGCCGTCACCGGGCGGCCGGCGCGCATCAGCGCCGCCGCCAGCACCGCCCAGCTCTGCATGTCCGCCGCCAGCCCGTGCAGCAGCACGACGCGCGCGCCGGTCGCCCGCGGCGGGGTCCAGTCGCGACGCGCGACATGGCCGTCCGCAACTGCCGCGTTTCGCCCGTCCGCCGCCGGCGCATCCTGCCGCACGCGCGCCCGCACATCGTCCGCCTCGATGCGTCCGCGCGGCCCGGTACCCGGCACCTCGGCCAGCGCGATGTCGTTCCGCCGCGCGACCGCGCGGGCGAGCGGCGTCGCGCGCAGCGCGCTGGTCGACGTCACGCGTAGCGCGCCGGCCGGTTCGGGCGCCGGCGGCGGAGCGGCAGGCTGCTCCGCGGCCGGAGCCGGCTGCACCGGCGGCGGCACGTCCGCAACCCGCGCCCCGCTCACGCCTTCGGCTGCCGCGGCCTCGCCCTTTCCGTCCTCGTAGCGGCACAGCACCGCGCCGACATCGACGTCCTGTCCAGCCTCGACCACGATCTCCCGCAGCACGCCGTCGGCCAGCGCCGGCATTTCCACCACGGTCTTGTCGCTCTCGATCTCGACCAACGTCTCGCCACGCTTGAAGCTGTCGCCCGGCTGCTTCAGCCAGGCGGCGACGCGGCCGGTTTCCATGGTCTCGCCGAGGCGCGGCAGGGTCAGGTCGGCGATCATCGGCGCAGCATCCGGCGCGCCGTGCTCTCGATCAGCGCCGCGGTCGGGATGCTGGCCGATTCCAGCTCCGGCGACACCGGGATCGGGATGTCCTCGCCCGCAAGCCGGATCACCGGCACCTGGAGGAAGTCGAAGCATTCCTCGCCGATGCGCGCGGCGAGCTCGGACGCGACGCCGCCGGTCAGCGGCCCTTCGCTCACCACCATCGCGCGGCCGGTGCGTTCCACCGAGGCGACCACCGTCGCCATGTCGAGCGGGTTCAGCGTGCGCAGGTCGATCACCTCGACCGAAACGTCCTGCTGTTCCAGCTTCTCCGCCGCCGCCAGCGCCACGTGCACCATGCGCGAGTAGGTCACCAGCGTCAGGTCGGCGCCCTGCCGCCGCACAGCCGCCTTTCCCCACGGCAGCGGCTTGGTGTCGAAATCCACCCGCTCCTTTCGCGTGTAGAGCGACTTGTGCTCGATGAACACGACCGGATCGGGCAGGGTCAGGCTGTGCCGGAGCAGGTGATACGCGTCCGCCGCCGTTGCCGGCATGGCGAGGCGCAGGCCCGGCGTGTGCATGATCCAGCCTTCAAGGCTCTGGCTATGCTGCGCGCCGGCCGAGCGACCGGTGCCGCCTTGCGTGCGCAGCACCATCGGCACGCCGATCTGGCCGCCGAACATGTAGCGGATCTTGG
>CAXSHC010000136.1:5495-7793 GCA_964236745.1 uncultured Acetobacteraceae bacterium | reverse complement strand
ACAACGCCCGATATCTTCAAACTTCACCCGCGTCACCTCATCCCAGGACCAAACATCTACGCCCAGGCCCGCTCGATCAAGATCAAGCTCACCGGCGAGCGTGCGCTGGACGTCGCCAGGGTCGAGGCGATCCGGCAGGCCCGCCCGGACGTCTGGCTCGGCGTCGACGGCAACCAGGGCTTCGGGCCCGACGACCTCGATCCGCTGGTGGCGGCGTTGCACCAGCAAGGCGTGTCGCTGCTGGAACAACCGCTGGCCCGTGGCCGGGAGGCGGCGCTGGACGGCTACCGGTCCGTGGTGCCGATCGCGGGCGACGAAAGCATCCTGTCGCTTCCCGACGTGGCCAAGGCTGTTGGCCGCTTCGACGTGATCAACATCAAGCTGGACAAGTGCGGCGGCCTTTCCGAGGCGCTGCTGATGGCGGCGGAAGCGCGCAGGCTGGGTCTCGGCGTGATGGTCGGCAACATGATTGGCACCAGCCTAGCGATGGCGCCCGCCTTCGTGCTGGCCCAGCTTTGCGACGTCGTCGACCTGGACGGCCCGACCTTGCTGGCGGCGGACCGTGTCCCGGCGGTCAGCTACAACGACGGCGACATCTGGGCCGGTCCGGAAGTCTGGGGATCGGCACCGGCCCGATGAAGGACGCGCCTCCCTGGTTCGGCCAGCCGCGTGGGCTGACGATCCTGTTCCTGACCAACATGTGGGAGCAGTTCTCGTACTACGGCATGCGCGCGCTGCTGGTCTACTACATGACCAAGCAGCTGATGCTGGGGCAGGGGAACGCGTCCTTCGTCTACGGCGCCTACACCGCCTGCGCCTATTTCACGCCGATCCTGGGCGGCGTGATCGCCGACCGGCTGCTCGGCAAGCGACGCGCCATCATCCTGGGCGCCAGCATCATGGCCGCCGGCCACTTCATGATGACGTTCGAAAGCCTGTTCTACGTGGCGCTGGTGACGATCGCGCTCGGCAACGGCTTGTTCCTGCCAAGCCTGCCCAGCCAGATCGACCACCTCTACGCGCCGGGCGATCCGCGTCGTTCCTGGGCCTACAACGTGTACTACCTCGGCGTGAACGTCGGCGGCTTCCTGGCCCCGCTCGCCTGCGGATCGATCGGCGAGATCTACGGCTGGCACTACGGCTTCGGCGTCGCCGGGATCGGCATGCTGTTGGGCCTGGTGATCTACCTGTCCGGCCAGCGCTACCTTCCCGACGTGCCGGCCGCCAGAAGCGTGGCCGTCAGCAAGCAGCCGTCGCGGTTCGATCGTCGCACCGTGCTGCTGCTGCTTGCCCTGGCGCTGTCGGTGACCGTGTTCCGCAGCGCCTACGAGCAGGTCGGCAACACGGTGGCGTTGTGGATAAATACCGGCGTCGATCGCAGCGCGGGACATCTGTCGATCCCGATGACCTGGTTCCAGTCGCTCAACTCCTTGTTCGTGATCGTCTTCACGCAGCCACTGCTTGCCGCCTGGCGTCGCCGGGCGGAAAAAGGGCGCGAGCAGAAGCTGGCGCGCCGGATGGCCTTGGGCGCGCTCATCGTCGCCGCATCCTACCTCCTGCTGGCCCTTCTGGCCTGGTCGCATGGCGACCTCCTGGTCGGATGGCCGTGGCTCGTGCTCTTCTTCGCCGTCCTCACCCTCGGCGAGCTGTTCATCCTGCCGACCGGGCTCGGCGTGTTCGCCAGGCTGGCGCCTCCCGGCTTCGGCGCCACCACCGTCGCCGCCTGGTTCCTCACCATTTTCAGCGGCAGCCTGTCGGCCGGCTTGATCGGCGTGCTGTGGAGCAGGACCGGCCACGCCGCGTTCTTCATGCTGCTGACGGTGCTCGCGGCGATCGCCGCCTCCTTGCTCTGGTTTCTCGATCCCGCCCTGCGCCGGGCCGAACGCGCGCAGCAACAGCAGAACCTGCAGGCCCAACTCTCATGAAGCACCCATACCACCCAGCGGCACCCTCCGGTCGCGCCGCGTCCATGGCCTCGCCTGGGTGCTGCTTCCGGTCCTGCTTGGTTGCACCCTGCCCGCGGCGGCATCACCCCCCGACGGGTTCGAGGCACAGGTCGAGGCGCTCCGGCGCCAGACCGGCATTCCCGGCATGTCCGTCGCCATCGTGGAGAACAACCAGACCACGTTCCTGCACGGCTTCGGCGTGCGCAAGCTGGGCGCCCCCGACGCGGTGGACGTCCACACCATCTTCGACACGGGATCCACCGGCAAGGCGTTTACGGTCGCAGCACTGGCGACCCTGGTCGATGCTGGCAGGATCTCCTGGGACGACCATGTGATCGACCGCCTGCCCGGC
>CAXSHC010000136.1:0-5485 GCA_964236745.1 uncultured Acetobacteraceae bacterium | reverse complement strand
CTCCAGATGTACGACCCCTGGGTGACGCGGGAGATGACCATCCGCGACCTGCTGGTGCACCGCAGTGGGCTTGGGCTCGGCGAAGGCGACCTCCTGTTCGTTCCTCGCAGCAACATCCCGAGGGCGGAGGCCGTCCGGCGCCTGCGCTACCTCAAGCCCGCCACCAGCTTCCGCAGCGGCTTCGCCTACGACAACGTCCTGTACATGGTCACGGGGCAGTTGATCGAGGCGGTGACCGGCCAGACCTGGGAAGCCTACGTGCACGACCACGTGCTGGTGCCGGGCGGAATGCTGGACACCACCACCGACAGCCCGGGCCACTTCGCAGACCCGGACCGCGCCTTTCCCCATGCCCGGACCGGAGGAGCGGTACGCGGCATCGGCGACCAGCAGGTCCTGGACGAGCACGACGAGCTCGGACGCGCCGCGGCACCCGCCGGAGGCATGGCCGTCAGCATCAGCGACATGGCGAAGTGGCTGCAGATCCAGCTGGCACACGGGGCGCTGCCGGACGGCCACCGCCTGTTCAGCGAGGCGACGCACGAGCAGATGTGGAACCCGGTGGTGATCCAGCCCATCACGCCGCTGCCGCCCCCGCTGACGTCCACGACCCCCTTGTTCGACACCTATGCGCTCGGCTGGGAGGTGCGTGACTACCACGGGGCGAAGATCGTGTGGCACGGCGGCGCGGTGCTCGGCTCCAAGAGCATCGTCGTGCTCCTGCCCGAAAAGAACGTCGGCTTCGCGGTCGAGATCAACAGCGAGGACGGACAGGTCCTGTATGGCCTGATGTACGAGCTTCTCGATCACTACCTGGGACTTCCCGACCAGGGCTGGCCGGCGAAGTTCCAGGCCTATGCCGCGTCGCGCCTGGCCAAGGCGGCACAAATGGTCGACGCCAGGGCCGCCGCACCGGCCAAGGTAGGCCCTTCCGAGAAGCTCGACGCGTATGTCGGGACCTACCGGGACAAGTGGTACGGCGACATCGTGGTTGGTCAGGACGGCGACCACCTCACGATCGACTTCAAGTCCACGCCGCGTATGCTGGGGTCCCTGGACCACTGGGCAGTACGACAGCTTCGTCACGCACCTCACAGACAAGGCGATCGAGCCTGCCTTCGTCACCTTCGCCCTCGACCTCAACGGTCACGTGTCACACGTGACGCTGAAGCCCGTTTCTCCGACCGCCGACTTCAGCTTCGATTACCAGGACCTCGACTTCGCGCCGATCGGCTCGAAGTAGTGGCGCTGCCGCAGCGGCAGGACGTTCACGAAGCCGGTGGAAGGGACGCCGTCGCGTCGTCAGCGGCCGCCAGCAATGCCCTTGCCTGCTTCAGGTGGGGCAGGTCCAGCATTCGCCCTTCGAACGCGACGGTGCCGACGTCCGGACCGGCCTCGAACAACGCCACCACCTTGCGGGCCTGGTCGAGCTCCTGTGCGGTGGGCGTGAACACCGCGTTGATCACCGGCACCTGTTGCGGATGGATCGCCATCATGCCGCGGAACCCGTCGCGCCGGCCGCGCGCCGCGTAGGCTTCCAGCCCCGCGACGTCGTGGAACGCCGGATACACCGTCTCGATCGCCGGCAGACCGGCGGCCGAGGCGCCGGCGAGGCACAGGGTCCGAGCCAGCCGGCACAGGTCGCCATGGCCGCCATCCTCGCCCCGGTTGGTGGAAGCACCCACCGCCGCCGGCAGGTCCTCGGCACCCCAGGTCAGGCCGGCGAGGCGGGTGCTGGCGTCGCGATAGCTGTCGAGCGTGAACAGCGACCGTGGGGTTTCCGTCGCGATCGGCAGGATGCGGATCTGGCCGACGGCCAAGCCTGCCGACGCTTCGAGCGCGGTCAGGTAGTGGTCCAGCCGCACCACGTCATGGGCGCCATCCGGCTTTGGCAGCACGATCCCGTCCGGGCCTGCCGGCACGACGCTAGCTAGGTCCGCCAGCGCGTGGGAGCCGGGAAGTGGGTTGATCCGCACGAACACCGGCAACGAGCGTGGCGTCGGCCGCGACAACAGGAAGTCGGCCACCAGCCGACGCGCTTCCGGTTTTCTCGCCCCCGCCACCGAGTCTTCCAGGTCGAGGATGACGACGTCGGCACCGGCATTGGCGGCCTTGTCCAGCTTCCGCGGCGCGTCGCCCGGCACGAACAGCCAGGACCGGAGGTTCACGCCGGGCTCCTGTGCAGCAGGACGGTGCGCCGGCACTGGCACACGATCTCGTCGCGCTGGTTGAGGGCGCGGTGCTCGAACACCACGATCCCGTTCGCCGGCCTCGACCGGCTGTTCCGCTTCTCGACCACGACGGTTTCGACCCTGAGCGTGTCGCCCACGAACACCGGCTTCGGCATCACCACCGCGTCGTAGCCGAGGTTGGCTACCAGGGTGCCGAGCGTGGTGTCGCCCACCGAGATGCCGACCATCAGGCCGAAGGTGAAGATGCCGTTGACGACGATCCGCCCGAACTCGGTGCCTGCGGCATGTTCCGCATCCAGGTGCAGGGCTTGCGGATTGTGCGTCAGCGTCGTGATCAGCAGGTTGTCGGTTTCGGTCACGGTGCGTCGCAGCGCGTGCTGCAGGCTCCAGCCGACCTCGAACTGGTCGAAGAACCTACCGGCCATGATCGTCCGCCTCCGGCTCCAGCCGCACCAGCATCGCGCCCTCGGTGACCTGCTGTCCCACGCGAACCGCCACCTCGACCACCGTGCCGGCGAACGCTGCCTGCAACGACAGCTCCATCTTCATCGCCTCGACCACCACCAGGGGTGCGCCCTTCGCCACCGCATCCCCGACCGTCACGGCGACAGCCACGATCCGGCCCGGCATCGGCGAAACGACCGCGTTGCCTTCGGGGTCGTCACCCACCGCCGCCTGGGCAACGGGATCGCTGAATGCATACGGCTCGCCGTTCTCGAACACGACGATCTCGCCGTCCTGCTCGAACACCGGCAGCAGCGCCTGCCGCGTTTCCGGCGCAAGCACGATGCAGCGGGTCTCGCCGCCATGCGCCAGCCATGCCTCGAGGCGCGGCTCCGCGTTCAGCCGGAAGCCACGCGGCACCGCCACGGACGCGTCGAGCCGATGCCGGCCAGCCGTCTGCAGCACCCTTTCGGATGGAGGGCCCGTCGGCACCAGCGCGTCGAGCCGAGCCTCGATGAACCCCGTCTCGACCCGGCCGGCGACGAAATCCGCATGGGACAGCGTGCGCACCAGGAAGCCGGCATTGGTCCTCACCGGCCACACCTCGACTGCACGGCAGGCCGCAGCCAGTCCGGCCGCCGCCTCCGCGCGCGTGGGAGCATGCACGATCAGCTTGGCGATCATCGGGTCGTAGAAGGCGGTGACCACCGAGCCCTGCTCGACGGCGCTGTCGACCCGCACCCGCCCCGATGGCAACCCTGGCGCCAGCCCTGGCGGCAAGCGGAGACGCTCCAGCACGCCGGTCGACGGCAGGAAGCCCACGGACGGGTTCTCGGCATAAAGCCGCGCTTCCATGGCCCAGCCATCAATGCGCAGCTGGTCCTGCCGCAGCGGCAGCGGCTCGCCACAGGCGACGCGCAGCTGCCATTCCACCAGGTCCTGCCCCGTGACCGCTTCCGTCACCGGATGCTCCACCTGCAGCCTGGTGTTCATCTCCATGAACCAGATCCGGTCGGCACGCAGCCCGTCGCTGCTGTCGGCGATGAACTCGACCGTGCCGGCACCCCGGTAGCCGACCGCGACCGCCGCCCTGACCGCCGCCGCGCACACCGCCTCGCGCACGGCGGGTTCCAGGCCGGGCGCCGGCGCTTCCTCGATCACCTTCTGGTGCCGGCGCTGCAACGAGCAGTCGCGCTCGAACAGGTGCACGACATCGCCGTGGTTGTCGGCGAACACCTGCACCTCGATGTGGCGAGGCCGCGTCACGCAGGTCTCGATCAGCACCCGGTCGTCGTTGAACGCCCCGCTGGCCTCGCGCCGGCAGGACGCGAGCGACGCCGCGAACTGCTCCGGCCGGTCGACCCGACGCATCCCCTTGCCGCCGCCGCCCGCCACCGCCTTGATGAGCACCGGGTAGCCGATCCGCCCGGCCTCCGACGCCAGCCGTGCCTCGTCCTGGTCGTCGCCAAGATAGCCCGGCGTGGTCGGCACCCCGGCCGCGGCCATGAGCGCCTTGGCGGCGTCCTTGAGCCCCATGGCGCGGATCGCCGCCGGCGGCGGCCCGACCCAGACCAGCCCGGCGAGGATCACGGCCTCGGCGAACGCCGCGTTTTCCGACAGGAAGCCGTAGCCGGGATGGATCCCCTCCGCGCCGCGCGCGCGGGCGGCCTCGATGATGCGGTCCGCCACGAGGTAGCTGTCGCGCGCTGGCGCCGGCCCGATCGCGACCGCCTCGTCCGCTTCGGCCACGTAGGGCGCGTCCGCGTCCGCCTCGGAATACACCGCGATGCACCGGATGCCGAGCCGGCGGCAGGTGCGGATGATGCGCCGCGCGATCTCGCCGCGATTGGCGATGAGCAGGGATGTGATCATGGGCCAGGCTACATCCGGAACAGGCCGAAGCCCGGACCCTGCGGGATCGGCGCGTTCAGCGACGCCGAGATCGCCAGGCCCAGGACGTCCCGCGTCTGCACCGGATCGATGATGCCGTCGTCCCAGAGCCGTGCGGTCGCGAAGCGCGGATCGGATTCCTCCTCGTAGCGCTCGCGGATCGGCGCCTTGAAGGCCTCCTCCTGCTCGCCGCTCCAGTCCTGCCCCCTGGCTTCCATGGCGTCGCGCCGCACGGTCGCCAGCACGCCCGCCGCCTGCTCGCCGCCCATCACGCCGATCCGGGAGTTCGGCCAGCTGAACAGGAAGCGCGGCTCGTAGGCGCGGCCGCACATGCCGTAGTTGCCAGCACCGAAGCTGTTGCCGATCAGCACGGTGAACTTCGGCACGCTCGCGGTCGCCACCGCCGTCACCATCTTGGCGCCATCCTTGGCGATGCCGCCCGCCTCGTAGCGGCCGCCGACCATGAAGCCGGAAATGTTTTGCAGGAACACCAGGGGCGTGCGCCGCTGGCAGGCGAGCTCGATGAAGTGCGCCGCCTTCTGCGCGGACTCCGAGAACAGCACGCCGTTGTTGGCCAGGATCGCCACCGGATAGCCCCAGATGCGGGCGAAGCCCGTGACCAGGGTGGAACCGTAGAGCGGCCGGAACTCGTGCAGCTCGGACCCGTCGACGATCCGGGCGATGACGTCCCGCACCTCATACGGCACACGACGGTCGGTCGGCACGATCCCGTAAAGCTCGGCCGGGTCGTATCGCGGCGGCACCGGCGCCGACACGTCGATGTCGACGCGCTTGACGGTGTTGAGGCGGGACACGATGTCGCGCACGATCTGCAAGGCGTGCTCGTCGGTGCGCGCCACGTGGTCGACCACACCGGAGCGGCGTCCGTGCGTGTCGGCCCCGCCCAGCTCCGTGGCGCTGATCACTTCGCCGGTCGCCGCCTTCACCAGCGGCGGTCC
>CAXSHC010000135.1:0-7854 GCA_964236745.1 uncultured Acetobacteraceae bacterium | reverse complement strand
TTGTTGAAGGCTTCCCCTCCAAGGCCACCGGAAAGCATGGCCTGCAGCTCGTCGGAGCGGCCGACGATTCGGTCAAGCCTGTCCTCGAACCGCATCAGGCGGGGGACGCGGCCAGACAGGACGCCACGTGAGCGGCCAGGCGGTCGAGCGCCACCTCCTCCTGCGTGCCCCGCTGGAGGTGCTTCAGCTGCGCTACGCCGCGCGCTACCTCCTCGTCGCCCAGGATCACCGCGAAGCCGGCGTTGATCCGGTTCGCGCGCTCCATGCGTCGTTTGAGGTTGCCGCGGTAGCCCATCTCCGCGCGCACCCCAGCGCTCCGCAGCGCCTGCAGCACCCCTAGGGCGGCCGGCAGCATCGCGTCGCCGACCGGCACCACCGCCACCGGGACCGGGACCGGCGGGGCTCCTTCCAGCAGCATGGACAACCGCTCGATCCCGGCGGCCCAGCCGACCGCGGGGGTTTGCGGCCCACCCATGTCGGCCACCAGCCCGTCATAGCGCCCGCCGGCCAACACCGTGCCCTGGGCGCCGAGCTCCGTGGTCACGAACTCGAACGCGGTGTGGCTGTAGTAGTCGAGGCCGCGCACGATGTGCGGGTTCTCCCGGAACTGGACGCCGAACCCGTCCAGCGCGGAGCGCAGGTTGTCCCAGAAAGCCCGGGCCTCGGGGGTCAGGTACGCGCCGATGGTCGGCGCTTCCGCCAGCAAAGCCTGGTCGGCCGGGGACTTGCTGTCGAGGATACGCAGCGGGTTGCGCTCGAGCCGCGCCTGGCTGTCCTCCGACAGCTGATCCCGCATGTCGGCGAAGTAGCCGATCAGCGCGGTGCGCCAGGCCTGGCGGCTTTCGCTGTCACCAAGCGTGTTCAGCTCCAGCACGGTTCGTCCGGCGATGCCGAGTGCGGCCAGGATGTCTCGCGCGAGGACGATAATCTCGGCGTCCGCGAGCGGCTCGCCCGGCCCGATCAGCTCGGCGCCGATCTGGTGGAACTGCCGGTAGCGGCCCTTCTGCGGCCGCTCGTAGCGGAACATCGGGCCAGCATAGAACACCTTCTGCGGCAGCGACTGGGTCAGGCCGTTGCTGACCAGCGCCCGGCACACGCCAGCCGTTCCTTCCGGCCGAAGCGTGACGGAGTCACCGCCGCGGTCAGTGAAGCTGTACATCTCCTTGGACACCACGTCGGAGGTTTCGCCGAGGCTGCGCTGGAACACGCGCGTGTCCTCGAAGATCGGCGTGCTCCACTCGTCGAACCCGTAGGTTCCGGCGATGCGACGTGCGGTTCCGACCACATGAGCGTGGCGGCGCTGGTCCTCGCCGAGAAGGTCGCGCGTGCCGCGGACCGGCTGCAGGGCATCCACGATGGGCCGGTCCCGGTGCTATTCGGCGGCCTGGACGGCCGGGAGGCGCGAGGCTTCCGCCGCTTCCTGCGCCTTGACCGCGTCCAGCTCGGCCTGGAGCATTTCTGCCTTCGCCGTCACCAGCTCGACGATGTGCTCGACCATGCTGTCCGCCGGCATGGTATGGTCCTGCTTGCCGGCCGAGTACACCATGTGCCGCCCCGAGCCGCCGCCGGTGACACCGATATCGGTCATCAGCGCTTCGCCCGGCCCGTTCACCACGCAGCCGATGATGGACAAAGTCAGCGGCGTCTCGATGTGGGCCAGCCGCTCCTCCAGCGTCGCCACCGTCCGGATCACGTCGAAACCCTGGCGCGCGCAGGACGGGCAGGAGATGATCTTCACGCCGCGATGGCGGATGCCCATCGACTTCAGGATGTCCCAGCCGACATGGACCTCCTCTTCCGGCTCCGCCGACAGCGACACGCGCAGGGTATCGCCGATCCCGGCCCACAGGAGGCTGCCGAGCCCGATCGCGCTCTTCACCGTGCCGGCGCGCTTGCCGCCCGCCTCAGTGATGCCGATGTGCAACGGATGGTCGCAGGCGTCGGCCAGCTGCTGGTAGGCAGCGACGGCCAGGAACACGTCGGACGCCTTCACGCTGATCTTGAACTCGTGGAAGTCGAGGTCCTGCAGGATCCTGGCGTGTTCCAGCGCGCTTTCGACCAGGGCCTCGGGGTTGGGCTCGCCATACTTTTCCAGCAGGTGACGTTCCAGCGAGCCGGCGTTGACGCCGATGCGGATGGAGCAGCCGTGCTCGCGGGCTGCGTTCACCACCTCGCGCACCCGCTCGGGCGAGCCGATGTTGCCGGGGTTGATGCGCAGGCAGGCGGCACCGGCACGGGCGGCCTCAATGGCACGCTTGTAGTGGAAATGGATGTCGGCCACGATTGGCACGTTCACCTCGCGCACGATCTCGGCGAGGGCCGCGGTGCTTTCCTCGTCCGGGCAGGACACGCGCACGATGTCCACGCCCGCGATCTCCGACAGCCGGATCTGCGCGATGGTCGCCTGGGCGTCGCTGGTGAGGGTGTTGGTCATGGTCTGCACCGTGATCGGTGCGTCGCCGCCCACCTTCACCCGGCCGACGCTGATCTGGCGGGACTTGCGGCGTTCGATCTGCTGGTACGGACGATAGCTCATCGCGATCTGCTCCCTCGTGCGCGGATCCGCCAGGCCCGCGCGATGGCGGTCCGCGTCGCCTGGGTGCCGCACGAGGCGACCGCGACGGCGCGCATGTGCGCTTCCTGCCAGGAACCGGTCCGGTTGAACAGGTCCGTGGCCGTGACAGCCGCCCCGGCGGTCGCCGCGGCTAGCGCGGCGACGTGCCCTTCAGCTGCCTGGCGTTCAGGTCGTCGGCCGAGTCGTCGGCATGGGCGGGAGCCCTGGCCACCGGTACGGCCGCGCGCGCTGGCCGGGACGGATGCGCGACAACGGGGTCCGGTGCGGCGGGCGGTGCGGCTGCCGTCGCGATCGAGCCGTCACGGATCGCCTGCACGCTCAGGGGAACCGCCCGCCTGATGCCGCCGACACGCCCCAGCGGCGGGGTGACGACGCCGTCGGCGGCAAGCGTCAGGCCGCCCGCGTTGCCGGTGGTCAGCGTGACCGCACCGGCGTCGGGCGGCACGGTCCAGGCCTCGCCCGGCTGCAGCACGTGGTCGTAGATCACCTTGCCGCCGACCTGTCGCACCTGCACCCAGCAGGTCGCCACCGCCTTCAGCGTAATCTGGCCGGGAGCAGCAGACGGCGCCACGGTCGCGGACGCGACCGGCGTGGTATCAAGTGGCGCGACGCCCGGTGAAGCGGGAGTTGCCGGCGCGGCCGACGTCGACACGGAAGGCGCCGCGGTGGCCGGAACAGGAACCGGCGTCACCGGCTGAGGCGGCGGCACGGCGTCAGGCACCGGGGCTGGCGCTGCAACCGGTGCCGTGGATCCTGACAGGGCAGTTGCCGGCGCTACGGAGCGCGGCACGACCGCCGGTACCGCGGGCGGTGGAAAAGGCGTTTGTCCAGAGCCCGGCATCACCGTCGCGACCTGGGGCGACGGGACCGCCGGCGTGCTGGCGTAGGGCAGCAACGCCTGCGGCACCGGGGGCACCGTGTGGACCTGCCTGTGCTCGTGCCCGGTGAATTCGTACCAGCCGACATAGGCGCCTGCCACCACCAGCACGCCCAGCAGCACGATCGCGCCTGCCGGCACGCCGCGCTCCGGCACGGGAGCCGGAAACGACAGCTCGGGCTTGCGGTTCACGTCCTTGGTTTCGCCGCGGAAGCGACGCGACATGTCTTCCGGATCGAGGCCAAGGGCGCCGGCATAGGCGCGCAGGAAGCCCAGCGCGTAGGCGCTTCCCGGCAGCTTGCTCACCTGCCCGCTTTCCAGCGCTTCCAGGTAGGACAGCCTGATACGCAGCCAGGCCGCGACGTCGGGCAGAGACCAGCCCAGCTGCTCGCGCTGCGCCCGAAGCGCCTGGCCAACCGGTAGCCTGCTGGTATCGGCTTCCGGCGACCGCGCCTGACCGGCTTGCTCGCTCGTGCTCATGACGTCTCGATCAGCGAGATCTGGGGAAGCCGAGTGCGCATGGCCGGTTCAGGAAGCCCGTGGGTCGCGCAGCAGCAGGGCCTGCACCGCCTGGTCGACCAGCTCGTCCAGGATTTCCTGCACCGGCTGCACCCTCGTCACCATGCCGACGGACTGTCCGGCCATCACTGAGCCGCCCTCGATGTCGCCGTCGACCACGGCGCGTCGAAGCGATCCGGCCCAGAAATGCTCGATGTCCAGCTGCGCTGCTTCCCGGGTCAGCTCGCCGGACTGGAACCGGCGCAGCGTTTCCGCCTGGTGCACCAGGAAGCGCCTCGTGCCGTCGTTGACCAGCCCGCGCACCGGGATCACCGGAAATCGCTCATCCAGCTGCACCGAGGGCAGCGCATCGCGGGCGGAGGCGCGCACGAAGGCTTGCTTGAAACGGTCATGCGCCACGCTTTCGCCTGAGGCGGCAAATCGGGTGCCGAGCTGCGCCCCGGCCGCTCCCATCTCCAGCAGACCCAGGATTGCCTCGCCCCGGCCCAGGCCGCCGGCGACGAAGATCGGCACCGTTTGGATGTGCGGCAGCACCTCCTGCGCCAGCACCGTCAGCGACACCGGCCCGATATGGCCGCCGGCCTCGGAGCCCTCGATCACCAGCGCGTCGGCGCCCAGCTTCACCAGCCGGCGCCCCATCACCAGCGCCGGCGCGAAGCCGATCACCTTGGCGCCGCCATCCTTGATCGCCCGCATCGCCGACGCGGACGGCACCCCGCCTGCCAGCACCACGTGCCCGACTCCGGCCGCGACGCAGATCCGGATCAGGTCGTCGAGCTGCGGGTGCATGGTAATCAGGTTGACGCCGAACGGTCTGGTGGTCAGCGCCTGTGTCGCCGCGATCTCGCGTTCCAGCAGGTCCGGGCCCATCGCACCGCAGGCGATCACCCCGAACCCGCCGTTGTTGGAGATGGCCGACACCAGGTGACGCTCGCTGACCCAGCTCATCGCCCCGCCCAGGATCGCCAGCTCGCTGCCGAGAAAGGCGGTGCCTCGTTCCCAAAGCTGGTCCAGCCGCCGGCGCGCCGCCTGCCACGCGGGCCCGGGTTCCGGCGCGACCGCCGCCTGCCCGTCCGCCATCAGGTCAACCGACATCGAGGCCATACGCGCTGTGCAGGGCCCGGACCGCGAGCTCGGTGTAGTCCGATGCGATCAACACGCTCACCTTGATCTCGCTGGTGGAGATCACCTGGATGTTGATCGACCGGTCCGACAGGGTGCGGAACATGGTGCTGGCCACCCCAGCATGGCTGCGCATGCCCACCCCCACCACGCTGATTTTGGCCACGTCCGGATCGGTCAGCATCTCACCGTACTGGATGTCGCCACGCGCCGCTTCCAGGACGGCGATGGCATGGGGCAGCTCCGCCTTACCGACGGTGAAGGTCATGTCGGTGGTGCCGTCGGTGCCGGTGCTCTGCACGATCATGTCAACGTTCACATGCGCCTCCGCCAGGGGGCCGAACACGGCCGCCGCCACCCCGGGCCGGTCGGGAACCTTGCGCACCGTGACCTTCGCGTCGTCACGCGAGTAGGCGATGCCGGCGACAATTTCCTTTTCCACGATCTCGTCCTCGTCCACCACCATCGTGCCGGGCAGTACGCCGTTCGGCCCCTCGACCGGCACCGGGCCGTCCGTGAAGCTCGACAACACCTGCACCCGCACCCGCTCCTTCATCGCTAGCTCGACCGAGCGCGTTTGCAGCACCTTGGCGCCCACCGATGCCAGCTCCAGCATCTCCTCGTAGGCGATCTTGGGCAGCCGGCGCGCCCGGGGCACGATGCGCGGGTCGGTGGTGTATACACCATCCACGTCCGTGTAGATGTCGCATCGATCGGCTTTCAGCGCCGCCGCCAGCGCCACCGCAGAGGTGTCCGAGCCGCCGCGTCCCAGCGTGGTGACCCGGTTGTCCGGGCCGATGCCCTGGAAGCCCGCGACCACCGGCACCTGGCCCGCCTGCATCCGCGCGATCAGCCGCTCGCCCTCGATCGCCTGAATGCGCGCCTTGCCGTGCGCCCCGTCGGTGCGAAGCGCCACCTGCCAGCCGGACCAGGAGCGGGCGTCCACCCCCGCGGTCTGCAACGCGATCGCCAGCAGGCCGCTGGTCACCTGCTCGCCGGTGGCGACCACGGCGTCGTACTCGCGTGCGTCGTGCAGCGGCGACAGCGACTGGCAATAGTTGACCAGCTGGTTGGTGACCCCGGACATGGCCGACACCACCACCGCCACCTCGTCGCCCGCCTCCACCTGCCGCTTGATCCGCGCCGCCACCGAGCGGATCCGGTCGAGATCGGCCACCGAGGTGCCGCCGAACTTCATCACGATGCGGGCCATGACGCGATCGAACTCTCCGGAAGCGCGCGACGCCAGCCAGTACGCTTGAAAGCCGGCGGCGGCGAAGTCATGCCGCATTGCAGCGATGCGGCAGCGAGGTCACATAGCTTTCCCGTTCAAAGGCAGCAACATGCAAGCGCCAACCCCTGTCCGGCCCCTTGAGCAGCCAGGGTCGATTTCGCCCGCCGAGATCACCCGCTTCAGCCGCCTGGCCGAGCAGTGGTGGGATCCGGACGGCCCGATGCGGCCGCTGCACCAGATGAACCCGCTGCGGATCCGGTGGATCCAGCGCCACCTGGCCCCGCTCCGAACGCAGGACGCGTCCGAAACGCTGCGCCTGCTCGACCTGGGCTGCGGCGCCGGGCTCGCCAGCGAGGCGCTGGCAGGCCTGGGCCATGATGTTCTGGGCGTGGACGCGTCGGAGCCGGCGATCCAGGCCGCGCGGGCCCACGCCGTGTCGGCCGGCCCGGGTTCCCTGGCATACCGGACCGGAAGCGCCGAAGCGTTGCGCGAGGACGGCCTGCGCTTTAATGCCGTCATTGCCCTGGAGGTGATCGAGCACGTGCCCGACCCGGCGGCGTTCCTGGTGCTGCTGGCCGGGTTGCTGCAGCCCGGCGGCCTGGTCGTGCTGTCGACCCTGAACCGCACCCTGCGCTCGCTCGCGACCGCGAAGATCGGAGCGGAATACGTGCTGCGGCTTCTGCCAGCCGGCACCCACGATTGGCGCCGCTTCGTCACGCCGGGCGAGCTCGCGCGCCACGCGGCGGGTGCCGGCCTGCGGATCGTCGACATCGCCGGCATGGTGCCGGCGTTTCCCGGACCGGAGCGCTGGCGCTTGTCCCGCAACCTCGGCGTGAACTACATCGTCGCCCTGTCGGCCGCTTGACGCACGGTCACTGCGGCAGCTTGCACGCGGGCCCGATTGCGCCCCCGTAGCGATGCCACTGCTGCGTTCGGCCCAGGATCGGCAGCAGCAGGTAGCCGCGCAGCTTCAACACGTCCGGCGACGGGGACCAGATGCTCGCCTGGTAGCGGTGGCCGCTGTCGGGATCCAGGATGGAACCGTACCAGCGTCCCTGCTCGTCGGCCGGGCGGAAGCCACTGAGCAGCATCAGCCTGCATTGCGGCCGGTGATATAGGTCGAGCGGCATCGACCCGTGGTAGCGCATGCCTACCAGCCAGCCGCACAACGTCGCACCGCAATGGCCAACCTGGAACACGCCATCCCGCCCCGGGGTCATCCAAAGGCCGAGCACGCTTGATGCTTGATCGGCGAATGCCTGGGCCGGGGCGATCAACAGAAGCGCCATCAGGACCAGCTTGCGCATGCTCAGCTTTCGGCGGGCTTCAGCCAGGGGATCTGTACCACCGCGATCCCTTCGTCCGCCAGCGCTCCACGATCCTCTTCGCTGGCGTTGCCGTAAATGCCGCGCTGTTCCGCCTCGCCCCGGCTGATCCGGATCGCCTCGTCGGCAAAGCCGTCGCCCATGTCCTCGCAATTGCGTTCCACCTCGGCGCGGATCCGCTGCAGCGCCGCCCGCATCTCGT
>CAXSHC010000134.1:7644-7862 GCA_964236745.1 uncultured Acetobacteraceae bacterium | reverse complement strand
TGTTCGGCGGTGCCTACGCCTATGCCCGCCCCGGCCATGCCGATGCCCGCGCCCGGCTCGGCGAGCCGTTCGGCGACGGCCGGGTGGTGTTGGCGGGCGAGGCCTGCCGCACCGACGGGCTGGCGGGAACCGTGGGCGGCGCCATGCGCGACGGCGAGCGTGCCGCGCAAGCGGTGCTGGACGCCCTGTCCGCCGGCTAGCCCCCCTGGTTCGAGGCG
>CAXSHC010000134.1:0-7634 GCA_964236745.1 uncultured Acetobacteraceae bacterium | reverse complement strand
TGCCCCGGTTTCTGTTCGGGGACGGGTATCCGCATCCCCGGATTCGGGTGTAGGACGAGCGCCCATGACGCGGTTCGTATTCATCACCGGCGGTGTGGTTTCCTCCCTTGGCAAGGGCATTGCGTCGGCGGCGCTGGCGGCGCTGCTGCAGGCGCGCGGCTACCGGGTCCGCCTGCGCAAGCTCGACCCCTATCTCAACGTCGATCCGGGCACCATGAGCCCGTACCAGCACGGCGAGGTGTTCGTCACCGACGACGGCGCCGAGACCGACCTCGACCTCGGGCACTACGAGCGCTTCACCGGCGTGCACGCGACCAAGGCCGACAACGCCACCACCGGGCGGATCTATTCGGAGGTAATCGCGCGCGAGCGCCGCGGCGACTATCTCGGCGCCACCGTGCAGGTGATCCCGCACATCACGGACGCGATCAAGAACGCGGTGGTGCACGACACCGGCGACCTCGACTTCGCGCTGATCGAGATCGGCGGCACGGTGGGCGACATCGAAAGCCTGCCGTTCCTGGAAGCGATCCGGCAGCTTCGCAACGATCTCGGTCCGGAGCGCACCATGTTCGTGCACCTGACCCTGGTGCCGTGGATCCCGGCGGCGGGCGAACTGAAGACCAAGCCGACGCAGCATTCGGTCAAGGAGCTGCAGAACGTGGGCATCCAGCCGCAGATGCTGTTGTGCCGCTCCGACCGGCCGCTGCCGGACAACGAGCGGCGCAAGATCGCCAATTTCTGCAACGTCCGCCCCGAGGCGGTGATATCGGCGCTGGACGTCGACACCATCTACGCCTGCCCGATCTCCTACCACCTGGAAGGCATGGACACCGAGGTGCTGCGCCATTTCGGCCTGCCGCACGCGGGCGAGCCGGACCTGTCCGGCTGGCACCGGGTGCTGGACGCGATGCGCAACCCCGAGGGCGAGGTGCGCATCGCGGTGGTCGGCAAGTACACCTCCCTGCTCGACAGCTACAAGTCGCTGAACGAGGCGCTGATCCATGGCGGGATCGCCAACAAGGTGCGGGTGCAGCTGGACTGGGTCGACGCTCAGGTGTTCGAGGAGGGCGGCCACCCGTCGGCGGTGACGCAGCGGCTTCAGGACGTGCACGGCATCCTGGTGCCCGGCGGCTTCGGCGAGCGCGGCTCGGAAGGCAAGATCGAGGCGGTGCGGTTCGCGCGCGAGCACCGCATCCCGTTTCTCGGCATCTGCTTCGGCATGCAGATGGCGGTGATCGAGTGCGCCCGCAACCTGGCCGAGATCCCCGAGGCATCGTCCACCGAGTTCGGCCCCACCACGCAGCCGGTGGTCGGGCTGATGACCGAATGGGCGCAGGACAACGAGCTGCAGATCCGGGAGGAAGGCGGCGACCTCGGCGGCACCATGCGCGTCGGCGCCTACGACGCGGTGCTGGAGCGGGGCTCGCGCGTCGCCGACGCCTATGGCACGACCACCATCCGTGAGCGGCACCGGCACCGCTACGAGGTCAACATCCACTACCGCGAACGCCTGGAGCGGACCGGCCTGAGCTTTTCCGGCCTGTCCCCGGACGGGATCCTGCCGGAGATCGTCGAGTATCCCGACCATCCCTGGTTCATCGGCGTGCAGTACCATCCCGAGCTGCTGAGCAAGCCGTTCGCGCCGCATCCGCTGTTTTCCGGCTTCATCGGCGCTTCGGTGCGACAGGCGCGGCTGGTCTGAACCGGTCCGGTCGCGTGCAGCCCGGTGCCCCGGGCCGGATCTGCTGCTATAGCATTGATGGCATCTTTCCCGGAGGCTTCATGCCGCTCGACCGCGTTTCGCGTCCGCTTCTCCTGCTTGCCGCCCTTGCCGTCGCAGCACCCGGCCTCGCCCACGCCGGCACCCCGGCCGAGGCGGCCGCCTTCATGAAGCAGAACGCCGCCCAGCCGGGCGTCGTCACGTTGCCATCCGGCCTGGAGTACAAGGTGGTGTCGTCCGGTGACACAACCGGCGCGCATCCGGGCCCGACGGACAGCGTGATGGTGAGCTATGTCGGTAAGCTGTCCGACGGCGCCACCTTCGACGACAGCCATGGCAACATCGTCACCCTGCCGCTGAACGCGGTGATCAAGGGCTGGACCGAGGGGATGCAGCTGATGCGCCCCGGCGACGTGTGGATGCTCTACGTGCCGCCGGCGCTGGGCTATGGCCCGAAGGGAGCCGGGCCGATCCCGCCCGACGCGGCGCTGGTGTTCCGGATCGAGCTGGTCGCGGTAGCCGGGCACGGTTGAACCGCCAACGGTTCCCGTGCGGTACGCAGATCTGGTCCGACGTAAACGGGTAGTAACCGTCCCCATCTGCCGGCGTTCCGCGGTCGATCAGGGGATGCAGTGACGCATGACGACAGGATTGGACGATGACCGGCACCCGCTCGCCGAGCGGTTCCGTTCCTTCATCCGCAACTCCGATTTCTCCTGCGTCGGCGCCAAATCGGCCCTCGCGAGAGACCAGCTACGCATCGTAGTTGCCCGGGACATTGCCTCCGCCTGGGACGATCTGCGCATCCTGCCGGAGCTGATCGACTTCGCCCGCGCGTATCGTGACGATCGACGGCTGTATCAGAGCTTCGTGGTTCTGTTTGAAGGCCCGGACACGCTCACCGAGAGCGCATTCGAAACCCATCTGTGGTCGCGCCTGCAATCGCTGAGCGACAAGGACCAGTGGCTTGGACAGGATGTCGACAGCCGGGTGAGCCAGGACCCGGAGAACCCGCACTTCTCGCTCAGCTTCGGCGGCGAGGCCTTCTTTGTGGTGGGGTTACATCCGGGCGCCAGCCGCCTCGCGCGCCGCTTCGAGCGCCCGGCGCTAGTGTTCAACCTTCATGCCCAGTTCGAGCAGCTGCGCAGCGAGGGCATCTACACCAGGTTGCGCGACACCATCCTGCAACGTGATCTGGCGTTGAACGGGTCGTCCAACCCGATGCTGGCGAGGTTCGGCGAGAACTCGGAAGCAAGACAATACAGTGGTCGCGCCGTGAACACCGATTGGCGCTGCCCGTTCAGCGGCCGCGGGTCGCGTGGCGCAGGCCGGGGCGCCGCCTGAGGCCGTGCCAATCGTCGAGATCCCGCCGCGCTCCGGCACCGCCTTTACCCTGGACAAAGGCCAGCGCCTGACGGTGATCGACCCCGTGGGAGAACAGGTTGCCGACCTGCTCGCGTTCCGGCGTGGCGATCCGGACGAGGTCATCTCGTCCGGGCGCACGCTGGACTATGCCAGCCGGCTGTTTCTGAGCACGGGCGACCCGATCTATTCCAACCGCAGCCGCATCCTGCTTCGCATCGTCGAGGACACGGTCGGCCGGCACGATTTCCTGCTGACGCCGTGCTCGGCCGACACGTTTCGCATCATCTATGGCGATGCCGATCCCCATCGGGGTTGCTTCGGCAACCTTGTCGAGGCTTTGGCGCCTTATGGGATCGGGCCGGACCGTATTCCCGTCGCCTTCAACGTGTTCATGAATGTGCGCGTGGACGGGAACACCGGCGCGCTGACGGTGGACCCGCCATTGAGCCGTGCCGGCGACCACGCCACCTTTCTCGCCGAGGAAGACCTGATCATCGGCCTGACCGCCTGTTCGGCGCTGCAGTCTAACAACCACGCGTTCAAGCCGATCCACTACCGGATCGACTGAACACGCGGTTGCCGCTCATTCGGCGGCGATCAGGCCCGGCTCGGAAACGGTGTCCTCCGTCCTGAAGACGCGCACGGGAATCGACTTGGCTGCCGGTGTCTTGCTGCCCTTGGCGTAGTGCCCGGTAGGAAGCAGCACGTTGGCTTCCGGATAATAGGTGCCGATGCAGCCGATCGGGATGTCGTACGCCACCACGGCCAGGCCGCTGAGCTCGCGGTGGTGCCCGTCGTTCGACTCCGTTTCCAGCCGCACCTTGCCGCCCACGATCAGGCCGAGGCGGTCGATGTCGTCGCGATTCATCAGCACCACGTCGCGCGTGCCGTTGATGCCGCGGAACCGGTCGTTGTAGCCGTACACGGTGGTGTTGAACTGGTCGTTGCTGCGCAGCGTCATCAGCTTGAGCACTCCGGCGTCAGCTCCGGCAGGTCGGCGTTCTCCTGCAGCCCGTCGGGGGTCACGAAGTTCGCCTTGCCGTTCTCGGTCTTCCACACCCGCTTGCGCGCAGGGAGCGGACGCTGGAAGCCGCCCGGCTCCCACATCCGCGTCTCGTAGTCCCAGAAGATCTCTGGATAGGTGACGCCGATCGCTTTGCGTATCAGGCTGTAGTCGGCCACCCAGTCGTCCCAGGGCACGTTGGGGTTCGGCTCCAGCGTCGCCTTCGCCATCTCGGCAACGAAGCGTACCTCGCTGATCAGGTGCGGCGAGGCCGGCTTGCGTACGCCCTTGGAGCCGTGGATGCAGCCCGAGGTGTCCTCCATCGACACCGCCTGGTCGCCGGTCGCCTGCCGGTCGGTCTCAATGCGTCCGATCACCGGCAGGATAAAGCTCACCTTTCCCGGGATCAGCTGGCTGCGGTTGAGCTTGGTGGCGACGTTCACGGTCAGGCGCATGCGCCGCCATGCCGGCTCCAGCCGGCCGCGATCCGGGGCCGCGCGCACGAAATTGCCGCCCAGGATCACGAACGCCTCGATCTCGCCGGCGAGGATCTTTTCGCACGCTTCCACCGTGTTCAGCCCCAGGCTGCGCGGCGGCTCGAAGTTGAATTGCTTGGCGAGCTGGTCCAGCGGCACCAGCTCCGGCTTCTCCGACACGCCGACGGTGCGCTGCCCCTGCACGTTGGAATGGCCACGCACCGGGCAGATCCCCGCCCCCTGCCTGCCGATGTTGCCGCGCAGCAGCAGCAGGTTGACCAGGATGCGTACGGTCTCGACCCCGGCATGCTGCTGCGTCAGCCCCATGCCGTAGATGCCGATGCAGGACTTGGCGCGGCCGTAGATGCGCGCCGTGGCTTCCAGCGAATGGCGGGCAAGGCCGGCCTCGCGCTCGATCTCGTCCCAATCCTGTGCCCGCACCCAGGACAGGAAGCTGTCCACCCCGTGCGTGTGCTCGGCGATAAAGGCGTGGTCGAGGAACGGCGGCTCACCTGCGGCCTGCGCCTTGTCGTCCAGGTCGACCAGCGCCTTGGCGATGCCGGTGATGGCGGCGAGGTCGCCGCCGGTGCGTACCTGGTGATAGGACGAGCTGATCCGGGTTTCGTGGCCGCCGATCATCTCCAGGGGTGATTGCGGGTTCTTGAACCGCTCCAGTCCGCGCTCGCGAAGCGGGTTGAAGGTGATGATCGGCACGCCGCGCTCGGCCGCCTCCTGCAGCGGATGCAACATGCGCGGGCTGTTGCTGCCCGGGTTCTGGCCGAAGAACATGATGCACTCGGCATGCGCGAAATCGTCCAGGGTCACGGTGCCGACCGGAACCCCGATGCTCGCCGGCAGGGCCACGGAGGTGGTCTCGTGGCACATGTTGGAACTGTCGGGCAGGTTGTTGTTGCCATACAGCCTGGCGAATAGCGCGTAGGCGTAGCTCGCCTCGTTGGAGCAGCGCCCGGACGAGTAGAACACCGACTTCTGCTTGTCCTCGACCGCGCGCAGCTCCTGCCCGATCTCGGTCATAGCGGCACCCCACGACACCGGCACGTACTTGTCGCCGGCGGCATCGTAGCGCATCGGATGGGTCAGGCGGCCGGCCTGCTCCAGCTGGAAGTCGTCCCAGTCCAGCAACTCGGTGACGGTGTGGTTGGCGAAGAACTCCGGCGTGCAGCGATGCGAAGTGATCTCCCAGGCGGTCGCCTTGGCGCCGTTCTCGCAGAACTCGAGCGGCAGCGGTGTCGCCGGCTTGATCCAGGCGCAGGACACGCACTGGAATCCGTCCACCTTGTTCTGGCGCATCAAGGCGAGGGAGCCGCTGGCCAGCACGCCTTCGCGCTGCAGGATGTTGTTGACCGAGCGTGCGGAGCCCCAGCCGCCGGAAGGCATCCTGTAGGGCTTGTAGATGGCCTTGCGTGTCATGCGCGGAACTCCAGCATCGCGGCGTGAACGAGGCGGCCCTGCAAGCGTTGCTCGAACCAACGACCGGCCTCACGTCGCGGACTGCATAACAGCCGCCCCCGGTCAGGAAAGGAAGCCCCAATGGTCGATCGTGACTACATGTTGAAGAAAGGGGCCGGACCGTCGGCGCCCAAGGTGTTCCTTGACCAGAAGGTCGTGCCCGCCGCGATCGACGCGACGGGGGCGGTCGAGGGGGTGCTGGAGCTGCTGGCGGTGCGTGTGCGCCGGATGCCGGTGGCGGCCCTGGTGGCGGCGCTCGGAACCGGGGCCCTGGTGACGCTGCTGGCGGTGCCGCGTCGCAACTGAGCATCCAACCGAGGCCGAGACCGGGTCGTGCATGCGGGCCAAAACCTTTGCTACGTACTTACGTGTTCAAGCGGCGCGACCCCGAACCTGCCGGCCCGCAGTGCCCGTCACGCCAACCGGACCACCAGCGCGGCAAACAGGCACAACAGCACCACGGCGGTCAGCAGGTAGCGAAGGCCGAGGTAGCCGGGGGGCATCAGCCCATGCCTTGCCGCGCGCGATTCAGCCAGGGTGGTCAACGCGAAGCCCAGCAGGAGCAGGAGCAGGGCCGGCAAAGGACGTCCGACGAGGGCGACCAGCAGTGCCGCCCATCCGACCAGTGCTGGCAGCACGCCAAGCCCGAGCCGCATGCGCATCGCTGCCGGCTGCTCCGGCATGCCGAGCGGATCGCCCGCGAGCGCCAGTCCCCAATGCACCGCACCGAGAAAGGATAGGATCACCGCGCCGTAGTCGACCAGGGCCATGACCAAGCGCGGCACCGGCACGCTGGATGGAAAGAACAGGATGGCGACGGTCATGCAGACGAACGGGACCAGCCCGCCCAGCCCGAGAATGATCGCGAGCAGGGGCAGCCGTTTCATCCGGTTTGGTTCCTGTCAGGAATGGGTGGCCCGTCCATAACGCCCACGAGTCGCGGGGGATGCGCGTGCCGGATGCCGGCCTTGCGGAAAGCGGGCCGAGGTGGTGGAACAGGCGCGCCTCAGAAACAATCCTGGAGACCATAGATGGGTGCCATCGCCGACATCGTCGCGCGCGAGATCTTGGACAGCCGCGGCAATCCGACCATCGAGGTCGACGTCGAGCTGGAGTCCGGCGCCAAGGGTCGGGCCGCGGTGCCGTCCGGTGCGTCCACCGGCGCCCACGAGGCGGCCGAGCTGCGCGACAACGACAAGGCGCGGTTCGGCGGCAAGGGCGTGCTCAAGGCCGTCGCCTTCGCGGAAGGCGAGATCCTCGAGGCGCTGACGGGGGCGGAATCCACCGAGCAGGTGGCGATCGACCACGCGTTGATCGACCTCGACGGCACGCCCAACAAGTCCCGCCTCGGCGCCAACGCGATCCTGGCCGTGTCGCTGGCGGTGGCCCGGGCTTCCGCCGAGGAACAGGGGGTGCCGCTCTACCGCTATGTCGGCGGCGTGTACGCCCGCACCCTGCCGGTGCCGATGATGAACATCATCAATGGCGGCCAGCACGCCGACAACCCGATCGACATCCAGGAATTCATGATCCAGCCGGTGGGCGCGCCCACGGTGGCGGACGCGATCCGCATGGGCTCGGAGATCTTCGCCCAGCT
>CAXSHC010000133.1:5630-7933 GCA_964236745.1 uncultured Acetobacteraceae bacterium | reverse complement strand
CGAGGTCGGAGCCGCGTTCGGTGCCGAGCACCACCACGGCGCGCCCGTCGAAGCGGCCGAGCCCGCCCACCACCGCCTGGTCGTCGGCAAAGGCGCGGTCGCCGGCCAGCGGCATGAAGTCGGTGATCAGGGCGGCGATGTAGTCCAGCGCGTGCGGCCGCTGCGCGTGGCGTGCGACCTCGACCTTCTGCCAGGGCGTCAGCTTGGCGTAGATCGCCTTGAGCTGGCGCTCGGCCTTTTCCTCGAGTCTGGCGACCTCCTCGGCGATCGGCAGCCCGCCCTCGTGCGTGCCGGTGCCGCCGCCGGACGTCGGCAGCGACATCCGGCGCAGCTCGTCGATCTTGTTCTCGAGCTCGGCGATCGGCTTTTCGAAATCGAGGAATTGTCGCATGGTGTCGCGCGCTTTAGCACGTTTCCGTCAGCCGCCAAGGGGCCGGCTCAGCTCCGGGTCGCCAGTGGATGGTGTGCCGCCACCAGGCGTTGCAGGCGCTCCGCCAGCACGTGCGTGTAGATCTGCGTGGTGGCGATGTCGGCGTGGCCGAGCAGCTGTTGCAGTGAGCGGAGGTCGGCGCCGTGCGCCAGCATGTGGCTGGCGAAGGAGTGGCGCAGCACGTGCGGCGACAGCAGGGCGGGATCGAGCCCGGCCCGGAGCGCCGTTTCGTGCAGGATGCGGTCGAAGCCCTGGCGCGTCATCGGCCGGCGCCCGTCGCGGCCGGCGAACAGGAACGGGCTGGCCGGTCGCGCCGGCAGGCCCGGGCGCGCCGCGGCGCGCGCCGCGTCCGCCTGCCCGTCGATCAGGACGCGCGCGGCGGCCCTGGCGGGCTCGGACAACGGCACCAGGCGTTCCCGCCCGCCCTTGCCGCGCACCAGGAGCACCATCCCGTCGCCGGACAGGGCGTCGCGCTTGAGCGACAGGAGCTCGGAGATGCGCAGCCCCGTGGCATACAACAGTTCCAGTGCTGCAAGGGCCACAGGCTGACGCCGCGCCGGCAGGCCGGCGCCGGGGGCCGCGGCGGCGAGCAGCGCCGACACCTCCGCCTCGCCCAGGAACCGCGGCAGCGTCCGCCCGGTCCGCGGCGCGTCCACCCGGGCGGTGGGATCGTCCGGCCGGACGGCTTCGCGCGCCAGGAAACGGTGGAACTGGCGCAGGCAGGACAGGCGCCGCGACGCGGTGCGGGCGGACAGGCCGGATTGGGCCAGCTGGGCCATGTAGCTGGATACGGTGCCCGCGTCGGCGGCGTGCAGCGCGACGCCGGCCGTGGCGGCGAAGGCGGCGAAGTCCGCGAGGTCGGCCGCGTAGGCTTTCAGCGTATTCGGGGCGGCACCCCGTTCCGCCGACAGCATCTCGAGGAAGGCTTCGGCGTGACGACCGTCCGCCATGCGGGGTGCCGCTCCGCGTGCCATGTGATCAGGCCGCTCCGCGAGCCACGTAATCAGGCCGCTCCGCGAGCCGGGCGATCAGGCCGGCGCCAGCTTGTCGTTGGGCACGGTCTGGTGCACCGGATGCACGGGCGGGTGCGGCGGGAATGCGCCGAGCGACAGGAAGCCGCCTGCCAGCACGACGACCACCATTCCGAACACGATGGCAAGAATCCGGCGCATCTCGCCTCCGTTCGGGATTGGCCGCCGGGTGTCGTCCGGATCGCGGCATGGCTGCTGTGGTGCCTCTATGTTAGCTTGCCCTTCATGTCACGCCCCGGCGAAATGGTTCGGCACGCCGAGGCGGCGGAGCGCGCACGGACGCGCCGACCGGGGCAGCGCTCGGTGGTGCTGGTCGGGCTGATGGGGGCCGGCAAGACCACGGTGGGGCGGCGGCTGGCATCGCGGCTCGGCATCCCGTTCCGCGACGCCGATGCCGAGGTCGAGCGGGCGGCAGGGATCACGGTGTCTGAGCTTTTCGCCCGCTATGGCGAGGCCGAGTTCCGGCGCGGCGAGCAGGGCGTGATACGCCGCCTGCTGTCCGGGCCGCCGATCGTGCTGGCGACCGGCGGCGGCGCGTTCATGGACGAGAACACGCGGGCGACCATACGGCGGCAGGCAGTGTCGCTGTGGCTGCGCTGCCCGCTCGATGTGCTGGAACGGCGGGTCAGCGGCAGGCAGCACCGGCCGCTGCTGCGCGAAGGCCGTCCGCGCGACATCCTGTCGGCGCTGATGGCGCGCCGTCACCCGATCTACGCGGAGGCGGACCTGGTGGTGGATTGCAGCGAGAACAGCGTCCACCAGACCGCTGAGGAGGCGCTCGGCGTCCTGCTCCGGCACGTGGCGCCGCACCGCCTGGCGGTGTCGCTGCCGCGCGATGATTA
>CAXSHC010000133.1:0-5620 GCA_964236745.1 uncultured Acetobacteraceae bacterium | reverse complement strand
GGAGCGGCCGCCCATCCCGCACGACGCGCCCGTGGTGGTGATCGGCACGGGGCTGGTGGCGCGCGCCGGCGCGCTGCTGGCGCCGTTGCTGCCGCAGAAGCGCGCGGTGGTGGTGACGGACGAGACGGTGGCGGCGCTGCACCTGCCCTTGTTGTTGTCGGCCCTGGCGGAGACGGGCATCGAGGCGTCGCCGATCGTGGTGCCGCCGGGGGAAGGCTCCAAGAGCCTTGCCGGCCTTGGCCGAATCGCCGACTCGATGCTGGCGCTGGGGGTAGAGCGGCGCACAACGGTGATCGCGCTCGGCGGCGGGGTGGTCGGCGACCTGGCCGGGTTCGCGGCCGCCACCGTGCTGCGCGGGATGCCGCTTGTGCAGATCCCGACCACGTTGCTGGCGCAGGTCGACTCCAGCGTCGGCGGCAAGACGGGGATCAACATGGCCGCCGGCAAGAACCTGCTCGGTGCGTTCCACCAGCCAATGGCGGTGCTGGCGGATACCGACATGCTGAGGACGCTGCCGCTGCGCGAGCTGCGCGCGGGCTATGCCGAGGTGGTCAAGGCGGGGCTGATCGGCGACCCGAGCTTGTTCGAGTGGTGCGAGTCGAATGGAACGGCGTTGCTGGCCGGTAATGCGGCGGTGCAGGCGGAGGCGGTGCGCCGGGCCTGCGCGTTCAAGGCCGCGGTGGTGAGCGAGGACGAGCGCGAGCAGATGTCGAGCGACGGGCGCGCCCTGCTCAACCTCGGCCACACCTTCGGCCACGCGCTTGAAGCCGAGATCGGGTACGACGGCAGCCTGTTGCACGGCGAGGCGGTGGGAATCGGCCTTCTGCTGGCGTTCCGGCTGTCGGTACGGCTCGGGCTGTGCCCGGCGGCCGACGCGGAGCGGGTGGCGCGGCACCTCCGGCAGATGGGAATGAAGGCGGGAATTGCCGACTGCGGCCGGCCGATGACGGCCGACGCGCTGATGGCGCACATGCGCCGGGACAAGAAGATGCGCGACGGGCGACTCGCCTTCGTGTTGGTGCGCGGAATCGGCCAGGCCTTCACCAGCACGCAGGTCGCACCCGAAGCGCTGCTGGCGCTGCTGGCGGACGAGGAAGCAGCGGTCGCGGATCGAGGTCCGCGCACCTGAACGACCTGTAACCAAACGGCCACAACGATGCTCACGCATTCGTGTTTCGGTTGATGTGAAACAATTCGAGAGCTTGTTAAAACCCAGCAACCACGCCGGTTTCTCCTGTTTTTGTTACGGGCCTGGTTCAGAGTGTGTCTTTGCGACCACAGCCTCGGGATCGAATGTCCTGGGAGGATCGGAGCACCTTCTCCATCAGCAACCGAAGGAACTATACGGTGCTTACGCATCCCGATGAGCCTGCGTCGCCGATGGTTGGTGACTGGTCGAACGGATCCTAGAAGGACGAGACAATGCGTCTGCGCACGGCACTACTCGCAACAACTCTTCTGGCGGCCGGTTCCGCCACGGCATTGGCTCAGCCGGTGGTTGGCCCCTATGTCAGCCTGGGCTCGGGCTACAACATTCGCCAGACGCAGGGTGCGCATTACGCTCCGGGCGCGGTGGCCGACGGTCGCACCGGCGACTTCACGAACTTCGGCGGCGGCGACAACATCAGCAAGTCCGGGTTCCGCTTCGGCGACGGCTTCAACGGCGAGGCATCGGTCGGTTATGGCCTGCCGAACGGCTTCCGCGCCGAGCTCCAGGGCGCCTACTACAACAACAATGTGAACCACCGTTCCAACACGCCGGTCGCAGGCGTGACCAGCGGCCATGCCGAGAGCTACGGCGTGATGGTGAACGCGCTGTACGACATCGACCTGGCCCGCTTCGGCCTGGCTCTGCCGGTGACCCCGTATGTCGGCGTCGGCGCCGGCTACCTCTGGAACCACCTGTCGCCGTTCACCACCACCTACACCAACGGCAACATCGACCGCACCGGCGGCACCAACGGCTCGTTCGCCTACCAGGGCATCGTCGGCGTCGCCTACAACATCGTGCCGGTCCCGGGCCTGGCGGTCACCGCCGAGTACCGCTTCCTTGGCCAGCTGGATCAGGACGCCTATCAGTCGACCTCCTACACCTATCGCGGCTACCACAAGGGCAATGCGGACTTCAACGACCAGTTCAACCACAGCTTCATGCTGGGTCTGCGTTACGCCTTTGACACCGCCCCGCCGCCCCCGCCGCCGCCGCCGCCGGTTGCTCCGGCCGCTCCGCCCGCGGAAGCGCGCACCTACCTCGTGTTCTTCGACTGGGATCGCTCGGAGCTGACCGGACGCGCCCGCGAGATCGTGGCACAGGCGGCGCAGGCTTCCACCCACGTGCAGACCACCCGCATCGAGGTGAACGGCTACACCGACACCTCGTCCATCCACGGCGGCGCACGCGGCGCACGCTACAACCAGGGCCTGTCCATCCGTCGCGCCACTTCGGTCAAGGCCGAGCTGATCCGCGACGGCGTGCCGGGCACCGCGATCGACATCCACGGCTACGGCGAAACCCGTCCGCTGGTTGCCACCGGCCCGAACACCCGCGAGCCGCAGAACCGCCGCGTCGAGATCATCCTGCACTGATCCTCGTCGCGTCGAGATCCACGACGAAGGGGGCGCCGCGAGGCGCCCCTTTTTCGTGCGCCATCCCGCAGACCTGCCAAAGCAGAACGTTTCTTGTTTCCCGACCCCCGTCGGGGCTACCGAGTAGGACGTGAGCCAGACCACCACCCTGCCCCGCATCGGCAATACAGCCTCGTCCCGCATTCCGGAGCACAGCGAGGCTGCAGGAACGCTGAGCGTCGGCGAACTGCCCCTGCCGCCAGCCGGAGCGTCGGCTGCCGATCCGGTCGTCGTCGCTGCCAGCGTCGGCGAGTCGCGGCTGCTTTCGCTCGCGGCGCAGCTGCTGAAGTTCGGCACCGTGGGCGGCCTCGGCCTACTTTGGGACGTGTCCACGGTCTATGCGCTGCAGAATCTGGTCGGCGTGACCGCGGCGGCGCTGTCCGCGTTCTTCGTTGCCGCGACGATGAATTGGATGCTGAATCGGCTTTGGACCTTTCGCGGGCGCGGTTCCGACGCCTCGCTGGTCCGACAATGGCTGAGCTTCCTCGGCGCCAATGGGCTTGGCTTTATCCTCAACCGGAGCGCGTTCTTTGCGCTGATCTGGCTGCTGCCGTTCTGCCGCGCGCATCTGGTGACCGCGCTGGCGGCCGGATCGCTTGCCGGGATGTGCGCAAACTTCACCTTGTCGCGCCGGCTGGTGTTCCGCTAGCGCGTCGCGGCCGGGCGCGACGCAGATACAGGCCGCCTCAGCCGGGCCTTCCCCAGGCGTCCAGGCGGGCCTGCGCCAGACGCGCCAGGTCGCTGCCAGGGGCCGACGCCACCACGCGCTCCAGGCATCGCACGGCTTGCGCGGCATGTCCCAGCTGGTGGCTGAGCTCCGCCGCGTGGAGCCAGTTCGTCATCACCTCGGGCGCGATCAGCAGCATGCCCTCGAGCGAGCGCAGCGCCGCCGCGACCTCGCCCGCCGCCAGCCGGCGCTGCACGAGGTTGCGCTGCAGGCGCAGCAGCACGTCACGGACCGCCATAGGCCGGGTCATGCCCGGATGCAGCTCAGCGTTTCCGGCACCCGGGCGCTGCAGCATCGGCAACAGGTCGACGCCGCCGACCACGGCGCCGTTGTTGAACGGGTCGATCAGCAACCGGCGCGGTTGCCGCGAGCGCACGTTCTGCCCGGTCGTGGCGGGCCGACCGGCCTCGCGGGCTAAGGCGGGAGACACCAGCGACACCAGGAAGTGGCCGGGAAAGTCGATCCCGTGCCCGTCCCAGCCGGCGGCGCGCATGCAGTGCAGCCAGAGCACGCCCAGCGCCACCGGCAGCCCGCGCCGGCGCTCGATCACCCGGATCAGGTTGGCGTTGTCGAGGTCGTCGTAGGTGTCGGAGTCGCCGCGATAGCCGTGTTGAGCGTGGATCAGCCCGGCCAGGGCGCCGATCCGCGCCTCGGCTGGGCGCCCGGTCATGACCGCGCCGACCGCGGCCGCGTCGCGCGCCAGCACGGACAGGTGCGACGAGGCCGCTTCCCAGTCGGTGCCGCCGGCGTCGAGGCGCGCCAGCTGCAGCGCCGCCGGGGCCGGGTCGATCTCCCCGTCCGGGAGCATCCCGATCGCGGCCAGCGCTTCTCCCGGTTCCGCCATCATGTTTCCTCCGAACCGCGCATCAGATCCCGATGCAGAACAGGGCGATGACGCAAAGCAGGCCGCCTGCCCACGATGCCGAGCGAAGCCCCGCCCGGTCGGCGACATAGGCGACGCTGTAGGTGCAGCGGAGCAGCACGAACAGCACGGCCAGACTGTCGATCCGGAACTGCGGTGCATGGGCCAGCTCCGCCACCAGCACGCCTGCGGCAAAGGCCGGCAACGCCTCGAAATGGTTGCGGTGCGCCCAGTCGGCCCGCTGCCGCCAGCCCTGCAACCCTTCCAGCCCGACGCGCGGCTGCTTGTTGTCGATGCCGCCGCCGTTCTTCGCCAGCCCCGCCATCACGTAGGGCAGCAGGACCGCGATCAGGATCATCCAGTAGGCAAGGTGCACGGCGCGGCTCCGGAACAATGGAAGCAGAAAGCCCCCCGCTTGCTGCGGTTCCTGTCGTTGCGGCGAACGCGTCCACGGCGTCGTCCCGGTCGCAGCCTTTCGTCGCGGCGGTTGCTGCGCTAGGTGACGATGTCACGTCCGGGACGGCTCCTTTTCGCCATGACCTCCAGCAACGACATCCGCGCCGCCTTTCTCGACTTCTTCGCCGGCCACGACCATCGGATCGTGCCGAGCAGCCCGCTGGTGCCGCGCAACGATCCCACGCTGCTGTTCACCAACGCCGGCATGGTGCAGTTCAAGAACGTGTTCACGGGTCAGGAGACACGGCCGTACCGCCGGGCGGCGTCGGCGCAGAAGGTGGTTCGCGCCGGCGGCAAGCACAACGACCTGGACAACGTGGGCTACACCGCACGCCACCACACCTTCTTCGAGATGCTCGGCAACTTCTCGTTCGGCGACTATTTCAAGCCGCTCGCGATCGAGCTGGCCTGGACGCTGGTGACAAAGGAGTTCGGCCTGCCGGCGGACCGGTTGCTGGCGACGGTGTATTCGGAGGACGACGAGGCGGCGTCGTTGTGGAAGCGGATCGCCGGGCTGCCGGACAGCCGGATCATACGCATCCCGACCGCGGACAACTTCTGGCGCATGGGCGACACCGGCCCGTGCGGCCCGTGCTCGGAGATCTTCTTCGACCACGGCGACCACATCCCGGGCGGGGCGCCGGGCTCGGCGGATGAGAACGGCGACCGGTTCATCGAGATCTGGAACCTCGTGTTCATGCAGTATTTCGAGGACCCGCCCGGTACGCGCACGCCCCTGCCCCGCCCGTCCATCGACACCGGGCTGGGGCTGGAACGCTTCGCCGCCATCCTGCAGGGGGTGCACGACAACTACGACACCGACACGCTGCGGGCGCTGATCCTGGCTTCCGCCGAGGCGACCGGGCAGGATCCGGATGGACCGTTCAAGACCAGCCATCGCGTGGTGGCGGACCACCTGCGCTCGTCGAGCTTCCTGATCGCCGACGGGG
>CAXSHC010000132.1:0-7946 GCA_964236745.1 uncultured Acetobacteraceae bacterium | reverse complement strand
AGGATGGCATCCTCACCGGCTACATCCAGGACCGGATGAACGCCCGGCTGATGCAGGTGCCGCCCACCGGCAACGGCCGCCGCCAGTCCTATGCGCACATGCCGATGCCGCGGATGACCAACACGGTGATGTTGAACGGTGTTCACACGCCGGACGAGATGATCCGCTCGGTGAAGAAGGGCCTGTATGCGGTGAACTTCGGTGGCGGTTCGGTGGACATCACTTCCGGCAAGTTCGTGTTCGCCGCCAGCGAGGCGTACCTGATCGAAGATGGCCGCGTCACCGCCCCCGTACGCGGCGCCACCCTGATCGGCAACGGCCCGGACGCGATGACCAAGGTGAGCATGATCGGCAACGACATGGCGCTCGACCCAGGCATCGGCACTTGCGGCAAGAACGGCCAGGGCGTGCCGGTCGGCGTGGGCCAGCCCACCCTGAAAATGACCGGGCTCACGGTGGGGGGCACCGGCGGCTGATCGAACGGTCGTCGTGCCTGCGTCCCCGCCACAGGCCGAAATCGCCGAAACCACGGTTCCTCCCGCGCTGAGGCCGGGTGCGATGCCGACGTGGCTGATCGTGATGCTGGGCGCGCTCAGCGCGGTCGGCCCGTTGTCGACCGACATGTACCTTCCGGCGTTCCCCAAGCTCGACGAGGCGCTGGGCGCCGGTCCCGGCTCGTCGCAGATCACCCTGGCCGCCTGGTTCGCGGGCCTCGCAGTCGGGCAGTTCAGCCAGGGCCCTGCCTCCGACCGCTGGGGACGCAAGCGGCCGCTGGTGATCGGCATGGCGATCTACACGCTGGGCTCGGTCGGCTGCGCGCTCAGCCACGACATCTGGAGCTTCAGCACCTGCCGCTTCGTGGCCGCCCTGGGCGGCTCGGCCGGCATGGTGATCCCGCGCGCGGTCGTGCGCGACGTGGCCAACGGCAACCAGGCGGCCCGCATCATGTCCCAGCTGATGCTGGTGCTGGGCGTGGTGCCGATCCTGGCGCCGACCCTGGGCGGGCTGGTGCTGGCGGTGGCGAGCTGGCGCTGGATCTTCTGGGTGGCGACGCTCTACGGCATCGGCGCTGTGCTGGCGGTGCGGTTTGCGCTGCCCGACACCCTGCCCGCCGCGATGCGCCTGCGCTTGTCGCCGGTCGAGGTGCTGCTGCGCTACCTGCTGATCCTTCGCGAGCGGGTGTTCCTGTTCAACACCCTGATCGTCGGGTGCTCGACCTTCGTGGTGTTCGCGTACCTGTCCGGCTCGCCGGTGGTGTTCGAGCGCGTGCTGCACTTCTCGCCGCCGGCGTTCGGCGCCTTGTTCGGGGTCAACGCCTTCTTCTACATCGCCGGCACCCAGGTGAACGCCCGGCTGGTGATGCGAATCGGCGCCGTGCGCATGATGACCGCGGGGCTCATTTCGCTCACTTCGGCCTCGCTGGCGCTGCTGCTGATGGTGTCGACGGGCGTCGCCGGTCCGCACGGGGTGCTGCTGGCGACCCTGCTGCCGATCACCTGGCTGATGGGCTCGCTCGGCTTCATCGGGCCCAACGCCACGGTGATCGCGCTGGGCGCGCACGCCCGCCACGCCGGAAGCGCCTCGGCGCTGCTCGGCACGGTGCAGTTCTCCTTAGGCGCGGCCAGCGGCGTCGCCATGGGGGTGTTCGGCGCGGTCAGCATCCTGCCGATGGCGCTGGTGATTCTGGCCGGCGTGCTCGGCGCCAACCTCGCCAACCAGGGCCGCAAGCGGGTCCGGACGGGTGGCTGAGCGGCAGGACGGCACGACCACCCTGCCGCTGCTCGGCCATCGCGGCCTGATCGGCTTCATCGGCAGCCGGTCGCTGTCCTCGCTCGGGTTCCAGATCCAGGCGGTGGCGATCGGCTGGCAGGCCTATGCCATGACCCACCGGCCGCTGACGCTGGGGCTGATCGGGCTGGCGCAGTTCCTGCCCATGCTGCTGCTGGTGTTCGTGTCGGGCCACGTCGCCGACCGCTTCGACCGCAGGCGGGTGGCCATGGTCTGCCAGGCCGTCGAGGCGCTGTGCTCCCTTGTTCTGGCCTGGGGCACCATCCGGCATGCGCTGACGCCGGCCGCGATCTATGCGGTGGTGGCGGTGTTCGGGGCGGCCAAGGCGTTCGAGGGCCCGAGCCTGCAGGCGCTGCTGCCGAGCCTGGTGCCGGCCTCCATGTTCGCCCGCGCCGCCGCGCTGAACGCGTCGCTGTTCCAGACCGCCAGCATCGTCGGGCCTTCCGCGGGTGGCCTGCTCACCCTGGCCGGTCCCGACGCCGCCTACCGGGTGTGTGCGCTGATGTTCGTGTTGTCGCTATCCGCGATGAGCCAGGTGCGGCTGGAACAGCCGGTGCGGCCGCGCGGTCCGGTGTCGCTCGCCACCGTGTTCGGCGGTCTTTCCTTTATCCGCTCGCGGCCGAGGATCCTGGGGGCGATCTCGCTGGACCTGTTCGCGGTGCTGCTGGGCGGCGCTACCGCGCTGCTGCCGGTATATGCGCTCGACATCCTGCATGGCAGCCCGTTCGCGCTCGGCCTGCTGCGCGGCTCGCCGGCGATCGGAGCGCTCGGCATGTCGCTGCTGCTGGCCCGCCGGCCGATCCGCGGACGGGCCGGGCCCTTGATGTTCGCGGCCGTGATCGTGTTCGGGCTGGCGACGATCGTGTTCGGCCTGTCGCGCTCGCTGCCGCTGTCGATCGCGGCGATGGCGGTGCTGGGAGCGGCCGACGTGGTCAGCGTGGTGGTGCGCTCCACCCTGGTGCAGCTCGGCACGCCCGAAGAGATGCGCGGGCGCGTGTCGGCGGTGAACCTCCTGTTCATCGTCACCTCCAACCAGCTCGGCGAGTTCGAGTCCGGCAGCCTCGCGGCCCTGGTCGGCACCACGCCCGCGGTGGTGGCGGGGGGCGTGGGCACGCTTGTCGTGGCCGCGCTATGGATGCGGCTGTTCCCGTCGCTGCGTCGGCTGGACCGGCTGGAGGCGGGCTGAACCGGCCCGGCAGGTCCTGCCGCGCGGCAGGAACTGCCGGGCATGCCTCGGCAGGTCCTGCCGGGTGCCGCCGCCGCAACCCCTGTCCGGAGCCAGGTCTGACGCTGGCCCGAGGCTTGCACACGCTTCCATCACGGTTCCGCCGAGGCGCACATGTCCGGAGTTTCGAGTTCCACCGCCTTGTCGGTCTACCTGTCGACGATCAAGGACGAGCAGACGCAGGTGTCGCGCTTTGTCGCGGGCAATAGGCAGGTCGCGTCCACCGCCGCAACTTTCAGCAGCACCGCCGCCACCTTGACCACGCCGACCGCGATCCTGTCCAACTACAAGGCGCTGCAGGTGCTCACCGGCGCCTACAACCTGAGCGGCCAGATCAGCCAGACCGCCGTGCTTCGGGACCTGCTCACGCAGACCGCCGACTCCAGCACCTCGCTTGTGAGCCAAACCAACAACACCGACTACCTGCACTTCGCCCGCGCCACCAGCGACCGCAACAGCCAGACCGCATCCCTCAGCGCTCCCGCCGCCCTGTCCCTGGTCACCAGCGGTGCCGCCGCTTCCTCGCTCACGATGCAGAACACCGCATGGAACCTCAGCAGCAGCAAGCAGACCGCTGCCGTACCGGGCGTGCAGTGGTCATTCGTGCTCAACGACGGCCATGCGTCGGCATCGATCGCGGCAGCGCTCCAGACCGCCGCCGCTGCCGCCGACAAGGGCGCCACCTACAGCGTGACCGCATCCGGCACCGTTTCCGGCTCGCCAGGCGCGCCAACGGTGACCACCTCGACCGACAGCGCCGGCAACACCGTCTATAGCCTGGCACTCGCCACCGACGGCAGCGGCACCGTCATCAAGCGGGCCGACATCGTTTCGGTGAAGACCGCGGCGGCAACCGCGTCCGGCGGCGGCAGCGTCCAGCTCGCGGCGCTGCAGGGCGCGGTCACGGCGGCAGGCTTCGACGCCACCCTGTCCGGCAGCGGCGGCTTCACGATCATCGACCCGTCCGGCAACAACACCAACACCTTAGCGCGTTCCTTCGGCAGCGCGATCGCGGTCGCCACCGCCACCACTCTCGACGCCAGCGGCCGTCTCGTCCTGGGCCAGGCCGGCACCACCCTGTCCGCCGGCCAAGTGCTGACGGACGGCAGCACCGAGATCGGCACGGTGAAGTCGGTGGACAGCTTCGGCAACGTTTCCCTGCAGAAGGCGACCACCACGACGATCAAGGCGGGCGACACCATCCAAGTCGTGACCGGCCTCGGCTTCAGCAACATCGGCACCGCTGTGAACGCCACCGCCGCCACGGCGGCAGGCAGGCAGACGCTGTCGCTGGGCAAGGCGGGCACCGGCCTGAAGCCCGGGCAGATCGTCACCAGCGGCGGCGTCAGCATCGGCACGATCGGCAGCGTCGACGGCAAGGGCACCGTCACCCTGCTGGCGGGCTCGACCAAGGCGGTGGCCAGCGGCGGCGCCCTGGTGGTGCTGCCGGCAGTGTCCGGCGGTACCACCGCGGCCCTCGACGACGCGTCCAACGTCAAGGCGGTCGTGTCCGGCTACGAGACCGGTGCGTACGAGACGCAGATGGGCACACAATATGCCGGGATGGACAAAGCGCTGTACTACACCCGCACCATGGGCAGCATTACCAGCATCAACGGGCTGATGGCGAACGCGAAGCTGCTTTCGGTGGTGACCACCGCACTCGGCATGGGCAGCTATTTCGGCGCGCTGGACTTCGAGCAACAGGTGTCGCTGCTGACGCAGAAGGTCAACCTCAAGACCATGACCAGCCCGGCCGGGATCAAGCAGACCTCCGAACAGTATCTGATCGCCAAGGCCGCCTCGGCAAGCACGAGACCGACCGGGCTGGTGGCGTTGCTTGCCGGCGACGCGACCTCGAGCACCGACCTGTTCTCGCTGATCAACGGCGCGTCCAGCCCGTCCTCGGGCGTCTCCGGCAGCAGCGATCCGCTGCTGGGGTTGTTCGCCTGAGCCCGGCTGCCGACCGGATCAGGCGGCGGCCGGCTTGTCCTTCGCGGCCAGGGCGGACAGGTCCGCGCAAAGCCGGGCGATCGGGTCGCGCTAGTTGAACGGCGCCGGCTGCTGGTACAGCCGCATGGTCCGGTACCACGGCGTGTCGCTGCGGCCAGTGAGCCAACGCCAGCACTGGTCATAGCGCGACAGCATCCACATCGGCCGGCCAAGTGCTGCCGCGAGATGCGGGGTGGAGGTGTCCACGGCGATCACCAAGTCGAGCTGCGACACCAGGCTCGCCGTGTCGTCGAAGCTGTCGATCGATCCGATACGGTCGAGAAGGCGCAGGCCGGAGGGCGGATGCAGCGCGTCCGCCGAGGCTTCCCTCTTCTAGAGGCTGTAGAACACGGCGTCCGGAGCCGCTTCCGCCAGCGGCGCCAAGTCATGCAGGCGGATGGAGCGGCGGCGGTCCGCCAGCGCCGACTCGCGGGCATGGGGATGCGGGCCGCCGGCCCAGACCAGCCCGATACGCCGTGGCCGGCACCCGTGCGAAGCAGGCGCCGAGTCCTGGCCGAGCCGTTCCCGCCACCCCGGCCAGGTCCGGCCGCAGGTAGCCTTCTGCGACCGGCACGGTGTCGGGCATGGTGCCGAACACGCGCGGCAGGGTGAACATCGGGCACTGAAGGTCGAACAACGGCAATGGTGCGTCGTGCGCGACCACCCGGTCCAGGCCAGGCAGCCGGGACAGCAGCGTCAGGAGGGTTGGCGCACCCGCAGCACCAGCACCACGGTGCCGCCGCGTGCCTTGGCGAGAACTGCGTAGCGTATGAACTGCAGCGTGTCGCCGAACCCGCCCTCGTCGTGCAGCAGCAAGGTGCGGCCGTCGAACTGTTCGCCTTCCCAAAGCGGCACCCGATAGGGATGCGGCGGCTTGGCTTTCGTGCGCCAGCGCCACTCGTACTCGGCGAAGCCTTCCGTCCAGTCGCCCTTGGCGAGCAGCGCCAGCACGCGGTTGCAGCGCGTCTCGGCGTTGTCCGGCTCGCACGACGTCGCGAGGTCGAGAAAGGTGAGCGCCGGCGCCGGCGCACCCCAGGCGGTCAGGGCGACGTCGAGATTGGCCAGGATCGGGCCGTGCGAGGAATGCAGCCGCAGCGCGTTGCTGAAGGCGGCGATGGCGTCGGCGAAGCGCTGCCGCTCGACCATGGTGTTGCCGAGGTTGGACCAGGCGGTCCAGCAGGACGGATCGAGCGCCACCGCCCGGAGCAGGATCGGCTCGGCCTCGTCGAACCGGCACGCCTGGTTCAGCAGCCCGCCCAGGTTGGCAAGCGCCAGCGCATCGTCGGGCGTCAGCGCGAGCCGGGCGCGCCAGGCCGCCTCGGCCGCACCCGCATCGCCGGCGCGGTGCAGCGCCAGGGCGCGTTCATGCCCTGCCCCGGCCGGCGCGGGTCCAGGCGTCGTGCTGTGCATGAACAGAAGGTGCAGGCAGACGGTTAACCGATCCCAAACAAGCCCGTCCTCATTCGTCCGCCGCCGGGGTGTCGGAGAACGAGGCGGTCAGGTCGGACAGGTGGCCGATCTCCTCCAGCCGCACGCCGTCCGGCGCCACCAGGCGGTTGCCGCCGCGCGCCACGCGCCTGGGCAGGAACACGTGCTCGAAGCCGAGCTTCTGCGCTTCCTTCAACCGCGCTTCCGCTTGGGCCACCTGCCGCACCTCGCCGCTCAGGCCCACCTCGCCGAAATACACCGAGCCAGCGCTGGTGGGCTGGTTGGTAGCGGCCGACGCCAAGGCCGCCGCCACCGCGAGGTCGGCCGCCGGCTCGCTGACCCGCAGGCCGCCTGCGACGTTGAGATACACGTCCTGGCCGGACAGCCTGAGGCCGCAGCGGGTTTCCAGCACCGCCAGCAGCATGTTGAGCCGGGCGGTGTCCCAGCCCACCACCGCGCGCCGGGGCGAGGAGCCGCTGTTGGGCGCCAGCAGCGCCTGCACCTCCAGCAGCACCGGGCGCGTGCCTTCCAGCCCCGCGAACACCGCCGAGCCCGCGATGTTGCCGCGACGCTCGGCCAGGAACAGCGCCGATGGGTTCGGCACCTCCGACAGGCCGCGATCGGTCATGGCGAACACGCCGATCTCGTCCGTGGCACCGAACCGGTTCTTGGCCGCGCGCAGGATGCGGAACTGGTGGCCGCGGTCGCCCTCGAAGTACATCACCGCGTCGACCATGTGCTCCAGCACGCGGGGACCTGCGAGCGCGCCTTCCTTGGTCACGTGGCCGACCAGGATCAGCCCGAAGCCGCGGCTCTTGGCCAGCCGGATCAGCTCGAACCCGGAAGCGCGCACCTGGCTCACCGAGCCGGGCGCGCTGTCCACCGTTTCCAGCCACATGGTTTGTATGCTGTCGATCACCACCAGGGCGACGTCGCGCTCGGCCTCCAGGGTTTGGGCGATGTCGACCACGTTGATCGCCGCCGCCAGCTCCAGCCCCGGCGCCTGCAGGTCAAGGCGCTTGCCGCGCATGCGCAGCTGGTCCACCGCCTCCTCGCCCGAGATGTAGAGCACGCGCCGACCGGCGGCGGCCATCGCGGCGGCGGCCTGCAGCATCAGGGTGGACTTGCCGATGCCGGGATCGCCGCCCACCAGAACCACGGAGGCCGGCACCAGCCCCCCGCCCAGCACCCGGTCGAGCTCAGCGATGCCGGTGCCGATGCGGGCCGGCGGCTCGGCCGCCCCTTCCAGCCCCACGAAGCCGATCCGGCCGGCGGCGCGGCCGCTGCCGCCGGTGGCGGCAGGGCGCGCGGATGCGGACCGGGTGTCGGCGGCCTCCTCGACTAGCGTGTTCCATTCGCCGCAGGCCTCGCAGCGGCCGCTCCACTTCGGCCACACCGCGGCGCAGTTCTGGCACACAAAGCGGGCGGCGGGGCGCTTGCCCATCAGGGTGCATCCGGCGCGGTATTGGGCACGATGGGGGACGCGACGCCGGACGGCGGCAGCGGGGCGGCG
>CAXSHC010000131.1:2447-7958 GCA_964236745.1 uncultured Acetobacteraceae bacterium | reverse complement strand
TCCGCCAGCGTCTCCCGGACCAGCCGGTTGCTGCGGTTGCCACGGCCGGTCAGGATGGCGATTGGGAGGTCGGACCAGGCCGGTTGCGCGTCGAGCAGGGCGCCAAGGCTGCGAACGGCATCCCCGGCCAGCGCCTCCTCGGCCAGCAGCACCGCGCCGTAGCGGTTCGCCGGCTGTGTCCCGACCTCGTCCATGCTGCAGCATGACCGGCAATCGAACCCGGCCCGCCCAAGCACCTGACACGCCAGCTCGGCATCCCGCCCGAGCGGCGCCAGCACCAGGACCGTCTCGTCCTGGTATCCGACCTTGCTCGCCAGCTGGTTGGTGACGGCGTCGATTATCGCCTCACCTGGCCCTGGAAGGTCGGCATGCCGGACAGCACGCCGGAGAAGTCCTTGATCGGCTCCCCGACCGCGATGCCGCCCGGGACAAGCTTCAACTCGCGGATGGTGGTCTCGTGCGGCCCGTTCCGCTTCTTGATCACCGAGATCGCCTTGCGGACCGCGCCCGCCGCCTCGAAATGACGCAGCAGGATGACGGTGTCGGCCATGTAGCTGACGTCGAGCGGCCCCTGGATGCCCTGCCCGATCATGCCGTGCTGCGACACGATCAGGATCGAGAGCACGCCGCTGTTGCTCAGGAACGCCAGCAGGTCGTGCATCTGCGCCAGCAGCGCTTCTTCCTGCGGCATCGAGTGGAAGTAGCCGGTCAGGCTGTCCATCAGGACCATCTGGGCCCGGTCCTTCTCGACCGCGTCCCGCACCAGCTGGGAGAACTCCCCGGGCGACAGCTCGGCGGTGCTGACCTGCGTGATGTTGATCAGGCCCTCCGCCACCAGATCCCGCAGCTTCATGCCGAGGCCCTCGGAGCGAACCAGAAAGGTTTCCGGCCGCTCGTCGAAGCAGAACAGCGCCGCTCGCTTGCCCTTCTTGGCCGCCTCGTAGGCGTAGAGCGTGGCGACCGAGGTCTTTCCCGTTCCGGTCGGGCCGATGATCAGGCAGGCTGTGCCTTCGTCCAGGCCGCCACTGAGCAGGGTGTCTATCCCGGCAACCCCGCTCGTCATCAAGTCCGCGGCAGTGGCCTCGGCCTGTTCATGCGGCCGGATGCGCGGGAACACCGCCATTCCGCCAGAGCGGATGCGGAAGTTGTGGTAGCCGCCGTTGAAACTCATCCCGCGCATCTTGGCGATGGCAAGGCGGCGGCGGACGTCGCCGTATTCGGGTGCCTGACGCTCCAGCCGGATGACGCCGTACATGGTGTCTTCCAGGGCGGTGTCGGGCTGCTCGCTGTCCAGAAACAGGACGGTGCTCGGCCATTGGCCGAAGAAGTGCCGCAACGTGAGGAGCTGGCGCCGGTAGCGCAGCGGGTCGCCCGCCAGCAGCCGGAGCGAGGTCACGGAGTCGAGCACCACGCGGTCGGGCTTGAGCCGCTCGACGGTGGTGAAGATGCTGTCCGTCGTCTCGCCCAACTCGACGTCGGCGGTATGGAACAAGGTCTGCTCCACCTTGTCGTGGACGGCCTGGGCTCCTGTCAGCTCCTGGATGTCCATCCCGTCCAGCGACCAGCCATGCGAGGCGGCGATCCTGCGCAGGGTGGCCTCGGTCTGGGCGAAGGTGATGAAGAGCGTCTTTTCGCCCGCGGCCACCCCATCGAGCAGGAACTGCAGGCCGATGGTGGTCTTGCCGGTTCCGGTGCCGCCCTGGACCAGATGGAGCTCGCCACGAGGCAGACCGCCGGCAAGGATGGCGTCAAGCCCCTTGATGCCCGTCGAGATTTTTGCATCAGCGTCGCTCGCGCTCATCAGAAGCTTTCACATGGTGACCTCGCCGCGAACCGGCGCCCGCAACGAGGTGTAGATCAGGAATGGCCAGGCTCATCCTGGCGAGGAGTGGTTCCGTGGGTGTTCTGCCTTGGTGCTGCGCTAGGCTTGCACTCCATCCTTCCGCGGCGGCGGGGTTTCCGCCCCGTCTGGCACTGACCCGTCCGGCACCGATCCATCCGACACCGATCCAGCCAACTCCGCGATCCGGCGTTGCAGAAGCGTCTCGATGAAGTTCGTCAACGTGCGGTTCTCCAGCCGGGCGCAGCGACGTGCCTCGATCAGAAGAGCGGCATCGACCCTGACAGTGATGGCGGTCTTCATTCCGAAATCCTGTTCACGTGTATGGCAGATAGGTGCTGGCAGCAAGTTCCCACCTGGATGTCGGTGGGCCGGTCACCAGCCTTCCCGCAGGCAGCGGGTCAGTTTCTCCTGGCGGATGTCGATCCGATCCGGTGGTCGCGGCGGCAACAACGTGGAGAACCACCTTCTGATGCAAAGGCTGCACGACATTTACCGTTGCATGGCGGACCGAAAGCTTCGGCAGCCGGCGCCGTCCGGTTGCAGCACCTGCCGGCGCCTCCAGCGACACGGTGCGCCAGACGGGATTCCCGCATGGACCTGCCGGGACGCTGGTCCGGTGCCTAGCGGTTGCATCCCGGGGCCGAACCGCCCGCTACCGAACCCTGGCGGCCTTCCCCCGGTGCTGCCCCGGACACCCGGTGCGGCGGCGTGTCGCGGCTGGCCGCGGGCGGGAAAGGCCGCCCGGTCGGTTCGCCCGCCTGCATGACGCTTGCTGCCTGCGTCGCGGCGCCGAACGATCTGCGCCATGCGCCGGCCCGAGGGGATGCGGCTGACCATGGCACCGCCAGCCATGACCCGGCGCCGCCAGGATGGGTCGGTCACTCGCCCGGATCGTCGCCACGAACGGATGACGGGTTGCACGGCCCGGTTCGTGAACGTCGTTCACGCCGGACGCGGCGCCGGCCTGCGCAGCAGCAGCAGTCCTCCCAGGCACAGCAGCAAAGTCACGCCGATGATCCAGAACGCGTCGGAATAGGACATGATCGTCGCCTGCTGCCGCACGGTGGCCGCCAGCGTCGCCAGGGCGTTGCGGTGAGCCATCGCCGCGTCAGCCTGGCCGCCGCGCGCCGCCATTGCCGCCACCTGTTCCTGCACCGCCACGCCGTTCGCGGTCAGGCGCTCGGCGATCACCGAGAAGTGGAAGTGCTCGCGCCGCTCGATCACGGTGGAAATCATGGCGATGCACACCGAGCCGCCGAGGTTGCGCATCATCGAGGACAGTGCCGCCGCGTCGGCTGTGTCGCGCGGCGGCAGCCCGGCGGTGGCGAGCTGCGACAGCGGCACCGCGAACAGCGGCTGGCCGATGGCGCGCAGCACCTGCGGCAGGATCAGCTGCTGCATGCCGACATCCTGCGTCAGGGCCGTGTTGATGAAGCAGCTCACCGCGAACAGCAGCGCGCCCGCCCCCACCAGCAGGCGCGGGTCGACGCGACGCATCAGCCTGGGCATCAGCGGGAAGACCAGGAGCTGCGGCAGGCCGCTCCACATCACCACCTCCCCGATCTGCTCGGGGCCGTAGCCCTGGATCTGCGCGCAGTACAGCGGGATGATGTACACCGATCCCAGCGACACCGCGCCGAACACCGTCATCAGCACGCAGGCGGTGCCGATCGAACGGTTGCCGAGCAGGCGCAGGTTGATCAGGGGGGCCCGGACCGTGAGCTCGCGCGCGACGAAGCCCGCGATGCCCACCACCGCCAGCACGCTGAGGGTGCGTATCAGGCCGGAGCCGAACCAGGTTTCCCGCTGCCCTTCCTCCAGCACCACGGTGAGCGAGGACAGGCCGGTCGCCATCAGCGCGATGCCGAGCCAGTCGCCGTGACGCAGCTCGCGCCAGCGCGCCGGCGCCGGATCCAGCGCGCGCGCGAACAGCGCCAGGGTCACGGCGCCAGGCAGCAGGTTGATGTAGAACAGGTAGTGCCAGGACAGGTTGTCGGTCAGCCAGCCGCCCAGCGTCGGACCGAGTGCTGGCGCCAGGGTGGCGGTCAGCCCGAACAAGGTGACGCCGACCGGCTGCTGCGCGCGCGGCAGCCGGGTGCGCAGCACCGTTACCGCGGTCGGGATCAGCACGCCGCCGCAGAACCCCTGGCCGCAGCGGCTCAGGATCAGCGCCTGCAGGCTGTCGGAACGGGCGCAGCACACCGAGAACACGAGGAACAGGGCGGAGTTGGCGAGCAGGTAGCGCTTCAGCCCGACCACCTGCCCGAGCCAGCCGGTCAGCGGAATGGTGATGATCTCGGCGATCAGGTAGGCGGTGGAGATCCAGGAGCCTTCCGACGGCGAGGCGCCCACCGCCCCCTCGATGTTGGCCAGCGACGCGTTGGTGATCTGGATGTCCAGGATGGCCATGAAGGCCGCCAGCATCGCGCTCATCACCGCCGCCCAGTCGCGGGCGGACGCCCTGGGGGCGGGTTCGGGCGCTGGCGGCGGCATCAGCCGGGCCGGGCCGGATCGGGCGCGCCGCGCGTGTCCACGCTGGCCTCGACCGACAAGCCCGCGCGCAGCAGCCGCAGCGCGCGGTCCGGCTCCAGCCTGACCCGCACCGGCACGCGCTGCACGATCTTGGTGAAGTTGCCGGTGGCGTTCTCCGGCGGCAGCAGCGCGAACTGCGCGCCGGTTCCGGGCGAGAAGCCGTCGATCACGCCGCGGAACGGATGGTCGGGGAAGGCGTCGACGGAGACCGCCACCGCCTGGCCCGGCCGCATCCGGGCGAGCTGGGTTTCCTTGAAGTTGGCGGTGACATAGAGCCCCTGCCCCATCGGCACGACCGTGAGCAAGCCAAGGCCGGGCTGCACGTAGTTGCCGGCGCGCGCGCTTCGGTCGCCGACCACGCCGTCGACCGGCGCGCGCAGCACGGTGTCGTCCAGGTTGATGCGCGCGCGGTCCGCGTCCGCCTGCGCCTTGGCCAGCGCGCCGGCGGCGTAGGCGCCTTCGGCCGCCAGGGTCTGGATCCTGGCCCGCGCCAGGCCAAGTGCGGCGAGGGCGTGGCGCAGGGTGGCCTCGTCCTCGTCGAACGCGGCACCCGTGCGTTGCTGCGCTTCCCGGCTGCCGACGCCGCTCGCGGACAAGGTGGCGGCCCGTTCCCGCTCCGTCGCCGCGAAGCGAAGCCTGGCCTCGTCGCCATCCACGTCGGCCTGTGCCTGGGCGATCGACTGCCGCTGCTCGGCCGCTTGCCTGTCCACGGCCAGCAGCGAGGCCTTGCCTTCGGACACTTCGGCCCCGGCCTGCGCCAGCGCCGCGCGGTAGTCGCGGTCGTCGATCCGGGCCAGCACGTCGCCGGCACGGACCACCTGGTTGTCGCGCACCGGCACGGCGAGGAGGTAGCCGGCGACGCGGGGCGCCACCGTCACCGAGTCGGCCGCCACGTAGGCATCGTCCGTGCTCTCGACGTATTGGCCGACGCTCCACCAGCGCCAGCCATAGGCGGCGGCCGCGACCAGTGCTGCCAGCAGCACCAGGCGCAGCAGCCAGCGGCGGAACAGGCCGGCGCGCGCGTCGCTGCCGGCGGCGGCCGCGCTGAACCGGGCGACCGCAGCCGGGCCCGGATCCTTGATGGTCGAGGACATCATGGCACCTTGGAGAACTTAACCGTTCCGTTCTACTATGCG
>CAXSHC010000131.1:0-2437 GCA_964236745.1 uncultured Acetobacteraceae bacterium | reverse complement strand
GGCCATCGACGCGCAAGCCAATCCGACCAGCCGCGGCGGCCGTCCGACCCGCGAGGAGGCGGCCGAACGCGACCGGCGCGTCCTGGTTACCGCCGCCGCCATGTTCGAGCGGCGCGGCTACGAGGGCACCAGCATCGATGCCCTCGCCGAGGCGGCCGGGGTCGGCAAGCCTACCCTGTATGCCCGTTACGGCGACAAAGGCGGCCTGTTCGCGGCGGTGTTCCGCATGCGCGTCGAGGCGGTGCTGGCGCCGGTGGCCGCCGAGGCCAGCGCAGCCGCGGCGCTGCACGACCCAGCCGACCTGCCGCAGGCGCTGCGCACGATCGGCATGCTGCTTCTGCAGCGCGGGCTGCTGCCGGAAACCGTGGCGCTGAGCCGGATCATCGTCGCCGAAGCCGGCCGCTTCCCGGAGCTGGCCCGGCTGTCGCATGTGGAAGGATGGCTGCGCTGCGTCGGCCTAGTCGCGGACCTGCTGCGTTCCTTTGACGCGGTGGGCGCGATCGCGGTCGAGCCGGACGTCGAGGATGCCGCAGACCTGTTCCTGTCCCTGATCATGGGCCGCAAGCAGCGCGCGGTGATGCTGGGCCTCCCGGTACCCGACAACGACGCGATCATCCGCCGGGTGACGCGCTGCGTGGACATCTTCCTCAACGGCGTCGCCACACCCGGCAGCAGGCGCGGCTGAGGATCATGATCGCGCCGGGCAGGTGTTCCGGTCATGTCGCGGCGAGGGCAGGACCCAGGTGGACCGCACTGGTGCGTTATCAACAGTGAGCCGCCCGACTGGCGCGGCGACGCATGACGCGTCAAGGCGTGGCAAGAACAACCTTTACGAGCTGTATGCTCTGGAAATTGCCGAACGATCCGCCATCGTTGCGCACGTAGGATACGTATTGGACGAGGCCATCGTTCTCAGAAAACTCGGGATGAGCCATGGCGGCATAGCTGGGACCGGTCCCCGCTCCCTGCGAGGCGGTGAACATGGGCTGCTCGGCCGACCATGTTCCCCATGGGTTCGTTGCCACGCGATAAACGACATCGTTGCTTTCCGGCCTGCTATAAACCAGAAGATACTCGTCGAGGGCAGGAACATAGGACATGGAACTTCCTGCGGCGCCCGCCTGGTCCAGGATCTGCTTGGCATCAGCTTGGCTCGACGACCATTGCGGGGTACCGGGCGCGTCGTTTCCAGCGTAGTACGACCACATCGACTTCACGTCTACGAAGGCGGACGGTACTCTGCCAATGGTGCAGCCGTCGTGGCAGGACAGCATGTAGAGATAGTTGCCGGATGGCTCGATGGTTCCTCCGCTTGCATACAGGCTTTCTCCGTCGGCTACATGCCACATGAGCGTCGGATCCGATGGGCTGGCGGGTGTGGCCGTCCCGCGATAGATGCCTTGGCCGAGCTCCTCCGTAGCTATCCCTTCGCCGATCGAATTCCATCCGCCAACGACCGCCGAGCCACGCTTGAGAAGGAAGTAGAATGGTAGACTTCCGTTGTCGGAACTCCCGGCTTGGCGAAAACCGGCCCAGGCCAGATGGCGTATTCGTTTGAGCAGTCGGATTGGGACCGACAGTTCCGAACGTGAACGCCCGCTCATCATCAGTGAACGGAAACAATTCCATCGGGGCGCCTGCGGCGTCGAGGTGGTTATAGGTGAGGGTGATCCCTGCAGACGCGTTGAGATTGTTCGTCCACAAAAGGGAGTTGCTGATGAGGCTTCTGCCTTCCAGGTTGGAAGACGAAAGCCAGGTATCGTTGAAAGACCAGTATGATGATCCGTTATAGGCGACGCTCCAGGTACCGTCGCGGCCCGTGATCATTGCCTGCTGCACGAGCGCAGGCAGTCCCGAGACCGATGCCACCCTCGGCAGCACCACCGAGGTTTTTGCTCCGGCCTGTTGAGCATACGACATCACGATCATGCACATGAGCGCGGAAGCCGTGTTGCAACATCGCCATGGCCTCATGATCGTTTAACTCCCTGACGTTGTCGTTCGAATTCCTACTTTTACCAAGGTTTCGCTTTGGTCAAACGGATCGGTAACGTCTTGCGTGAGCTGAAGGCTGGGAATACGTCACGGATGGCGTTCCAGAGGTCGTCAATGGTACGCACAGCGGCCTTGCGCAGGATGGCCTTCAGCTTCGCGAACGCGTTTTCAATCGGGTTGAAATCGGGCGAGTAAGGCTGCAGGTAGTGGAACCGTGCACCTATAACTTCGATTATGGTGCGGATGGCGGTGCTCTTGTGGGCAGGCAGGTTGTCCATCACGACGATGTCGCCCGATTGCAGGGTCGGGGCGAGAACCTGCTTGATGTACGCCTGGAATGACCTACCCCCGTAGAAGTGGTTCTTCCGCGCTTTGTGTGGTCGCTAGGCTGCAAGCAGCAGGCGTTGGCGGAGCAGGTCGAGCTTGGCGCGGCCGTACATGG
>CAXSHC010000130.1:0-7985 GCA_964236745.1 uncultured Acetobacteraceae bacterium | reverse complement strand
CCGCGCCGGACGGCATGCCGCCGCCCTACCTGCGCGCGGTGATCAAGCTGCGCCGCGCGTTCGCCGCGCGCGCCGCCCGCCGGCTCCTCGACCTGCGGCCGGAGCGCGTCGTGTTCGCGCACGGGGCGTGGTTCGAAAGGGACGGCACAGCCTCCTTGCGTCATTCGCTGCGCTGGCTGCTTGGTTGAGCGCATCCGCCAATCTGTTCCTTGAACAACGTTCAAGGCCGCTTGCTTCGTTCCGGGCCCGGCGCCATCGTGCCGTGGCGTTCGTTGATCGGACCGCGGGCGGGTCGCCGCCTCGTAGGAGTGATCGTTCATGCGTGAGCTGCCCCCCGAGCCGCCCAGCAAGCCACCAGGAGGCCCGAGCCCGCTCCCGAGCCTGATGCCGTTCGTGGTGCTGGCGCTGATCCTGGCGCTGATCTACGCCGGCGTGATGCTGTTTCCCGTGGTCCAGAACTACATCGCGCAGCAGGATTGCATCGGCAGGGGGCGCACCGACTGCAGTCCGCGTTCCTGAGCCGGATGGTTCTTCCGCCGCCTCAACCGTTTCCCGCTCCTCCGGCCGGCCCGCCGGTCGATCCGCCGTCCGTGCCGTTCGCCGCCATCACCGCGCTGTTCCTGGTGTGGGGCTTCGTGTCCTCGGTGATCGACGGGCTGGCACCGGCGGTGCGCGCCATCTTCCACCTGAGCTTCGCCGCGCAGATGCTCACCCAGTTCGCGTTCTTTGCCGCCTATGGCGCCGTGTCGCTGCCGGCGGCGGTGCTGCTGGCGCGGGTGGGCGCGCCGCGGGCGATCGAGCTGGCGCTGGGCGTCACCGTGGCGGGATGCCTGGTGGTGCTGCTCGGAACACGCACGCAGAACTACGGCGTGATCCTGCTGGCGTTGTTCGTGATCGCGTCCGGTATCACCCTGCTGCAGGTGGCGGCGAATCCGCTGGTGGCGGCGCATGGCGAGCCGTCGCGCGCGCACATGCGGCTGACCCTGGCGCAGGCGTTCAACTCGCTCGGCACCGTGCTGGGGCCGGTGGTGGCCGGGCACCTGCTGCTCAGGGGCGGGCTGTTCGGCTCCGGCTCCGGCACCGGCTCTGGCACCGCACCGGATGGCGCGATCGCACCTGCCGACGGCGCGCGGCTGGTGTCGCTGCACAACATCGACCGCCAGTTCGAGCTGATCGCGCTCCTGGTGGCAATTCTGGCGCTGGCGGTGTGGCGCGTGCGCCGGCGCCTGGACGCGGCGGACCCGATGCACGCGGTGATCGGCGGCAGCCTGGTGTCGGCGTTCCGCTCCGGCTGGGGGTTGTTCGGGGCGTTCGCGGTGTTCGTGTACGTCGGCTCGGAGGTCGGCGTGTCGACCATCATGGTCAACTTCCTGTCGCAGCCGGCGATCCTGGGGGTTTCGGCGGCGCGGGCCGCCACCCTGCTCGGCGTGGTGTTCTGGGGCGGGGCGATGCTGGGCCGGTTCGCCGGCAGCCAGCTGCTTCGCGTCGTCAGCGCCGGGCGGGTGCTGGGGGTGTTCGCGATCATCAACGTGCTGCTGTGCCTCACGGTGTCGCAAACGACGGGCGAGCCGGCCGGCGCCGCCGCCCTGCTGACCGGCTTCTTCAACTCGGTGATGTTTCCGACCCTGTTCACCCTGACGCTGGAACGCTCGCACGCGCCGGCGGCTTCCGTGTCCGGCCTGCTGTGCAGCGCGATCGCGGGCGGGGCGGTGGTGCCGCCGCTGGTGGGGCTGATGGCGGACCGTTCCGGCATCAGCGCCGGCTTCGCGGTGCCGCTGGCCGGCTATGTCGGGATCGCCGTGTTCGCCTTGTTCGCGCCGGCCCGGCCGGTGCGCCACCGACGCGGCTTCCTGCTTTCCCGCCGGGCGGCGCGCGCCGGCGGCTAGGACGGACCCTGTCGCAGGTGCGGCCGCAGCGCTTCCGCCACGCGCGCCGCGATCGCGGCATAGGCTTGTCCTGCCTCGCTGTGCGGCGCCTGCGCCAGGATGGGCGTGCCGGCGTCGCCGCTTGTGCGTATGTCCAGCAGCAGCGGCACCTCGCCCAGGAACGGCACGCCCAGGGTTTCCGCCTCCGCCCGCGCCCCACCATGGCCGAACAAGGGCGTGCGGTGGCCGCAGTTCGGGCAGCAGAACACGCTCATGTTCTCGACGATGCCTAGCACCGGCACCCGGGTCTTCTCGAACATCGCCACCCCGCGCCGGGCGTCCAGCAGGGCGATGTCCTGCGGCGTGGACACGATCACCGCACCCGCCAGCGCCACCTTCTGTGCCATGGTGAGCTGGACGTCGCCGGTGCCGGGCGGCATGTCCACCACCAGCACGTCGAGCGGCCCCCATTCCACCTCGCCCATCAGCTGGGTCAGCGCGCCCATCACCATCGGGCCGCGCCAGATCATCGCCTTGTTCTCCTCGACCAGCAGGCCGATCGACATCGCCTTGATGCCCCAGGCGTCCACCGGAACCAGGCGCTTGTCGCGCACCTCCGGCTGCACGGCCGACATCCCCAGCATGCGCGGCAGGCTGGGGCCGTGGATGTCGGCGTCGAGCAGGCCGACCGACAGGCCGAGCCGGGACAGGCCGATCGCCAGGTTGACCGCGGTGGTGGACTTGCCGACCCCGCCCTTGCCTGACGCCACCGCGACCACCGCGCGCACTTCGGCCAGCAGCCTTGCCGGCGCTTCGCCGCCGCCGAGACCGCCGAGCGGACGGTGGCCGCCGCCGGCGGCGGGTGCGGGTGTCGGTGCCGGTGCCGAGGCTTCCGCTGCCTGGCGGTGGGCGGTCAGCACCACGGTCGCGTTCAGAACCCCTGGCAGGGCACGCAGGGCGCGCTCGGCCTGGTCGCGCACCGGTTCCAGCCCGGCGGCGCTGTTGCGGTCGGCGCGGATCGCCACCTGCACCAGCCCGTCGCGCGCCACGACGCTTTCCACCAGCCCGGCGCCCAGGAGATCGTCCTTCCCGCCCGGCGCCGGTATGCGCTGCAGCGCCTGCCGCACGGCCTGCGCCAATGCCTCGTTCGTGTCTGCCATGTATCCGCCTCGTCCGCCGGTCGCGTCCGGGCTTAGTGCACCCTCCGGCGGGTGGCGAATCGCATCTTGGCCATAATCGTCCGGCATCCTGCCCTGGCATCGGGCGCTTCGGCTTCATAGGTTGAGCCAGGCCGTGGCGGGGAGGGCGGGAATGGACATGAACGAGCCGATCCTTTCGCCGCCGCCTGCGGTTCCCGCTACGGCCACGGCCACGGCCACGGCCACGGCGCCGGCCCGGCCCGGCCGCGACCACCGGGTCGACGCCCTGCGCGGGGTCGCGTTGACCATGATGTTCTGCGACCACATCCCGCAGAACCTCCTGAACCGGCTCACCATACGCAACCTCGGCTTCTGCGACGCGGCCGAGATCTTCGTGCTGCTGGCGGGGTTCGCCTCCATGCTGGCCTATGGCCGCGCCTTCGAGCGCCAGGGCGTGCGCACCGGCCTGCTCCGCCTCGGGCAGCGCGTGCTGCGGCTTTATTTGTTCCAGATGGGGATGCTGGTCGCCACCGTGCTGGCGGTGCGGGAATGGCGCCGCTTTCATCCGGTGCCGGTGGATTTCCTGGAGCCGGAGCTGGCGCACGGGGTGCGCTCGTTCTGGCGCGTGCTGTCGCTTCAGGCGCTGCCGGGCAACCTCAACATCCTGCCGCTCTACATGGTGCTGCTGATCCTGTTCCCGGTGATCTACCTGGGCTTGCGCACCAACCGCTGGGCGGCGCTGGCGCTGAGTGCGGCGATGTGGCTGCTGATCAACCTCGATCCGCGCCTGAACCTGCCGAACTGGCTCGACCCGGACGGCTGGTACTTCGACCCGTTCGCCTGGCAGTTCCTGTTCACCATCGGCGCGTGGTCGGCGGTGGAAACCGTTCGCACCGGCGGCGACATCCCGTGGAACCGCTTCGTGGTGGCGTTGTGCTGGCTCTACCTCGGCTTCAGCGCGGTGCAGTCGTTTCCCTGGGCGCAGTGGGGCCTGCCGAACCTGTCGCCGCTGCCGATCGACCCGCCGCAGAAGACCCCGTTGTCGCCGCTGCGGCTGATCGACGTGCTGGCGATCTTCTACCTGGTGCAGAGCAGCCGGCTGGCCCGCACGGTGGCGGCGAGCCGGATCGGCCAGGTGCTCGCGGTATACGGCCGCCATTCGCTGGAGGTGTTCTCCGTCGGCACCGTGTTGGACCTGCTGGCGCGCCTGCTGATGACCACCTATGGCACCGGCTTGCCGATGCAGGTGGCGGTGAACGTGGTCGGGCTGGGCACGCTGTTCCTGATGGCCAGGGCCCTCGACCGCCGCAAGCAGCAGGCCAGGCAGCGCGTCGCCCAGCGCGCCGCCGAGGCCGCCGCCGGATGAACCAGGTCGTGACCGCCCTGGTGCCGCTCCTGCCGCGCACCCATGCCATCCGGACCCAGGCTCCCGGGCCCGGCCAGCGCGCCCTGCGCGTGGTGGCTTTCGGGTCCTCCACCACCGAAGGCTTCGGCGCCAGCGACCCGGAGCACAGCTATCCCGCGGTCATGCGCCAGGGCCTGCTGCCGCATTTCCCGTGCGGCGTGGCACTCGCCAACCACGGCGTCAGCGGCGAGTCGGCGATCGAGATGGATCGCCGGCTGGAGGCGGTGGCCGACGCGGAACCGGACCTCGTGTTGTGGCAAACCGGCTCCAACGACGTGACCAGGCCGGTGCCGCTGGACCTGTTCGAGCGCCTGACGCGACAGGGCATCGCCCGGCTGATGCGCACCGGCGCCGACCTTGTGCTGATGGACCAGCAGTACAGCCGTGCGTTGGAGGAAGCGCCCGGTGCCGCCTACCGCGACGCGCTGCACCGGCTGGGCGCCGAGGCCGGCGTGTCGGTGTTCCCGCGACACGCGCTGATGCGGCGCTGGTGCGACGGTGCCGGCTTCACCCGCGACACCCTGTCCCCGGACGGGACGCACATGGCCGATGCGGGCTATGCCCTGCTGGGCGAAGCCGTGGCAGGCTGGGTGGTCGCCGGCACCTGACGCCGCCGCGCGCCCATGGCTTCCGGGCCCTTGCCGCAAAACCGGACGCGTGAGCAGATCGGCAACAGATCGCTGCGGCACGCAGGAGTTCGACCGAGACATGCGCTTCACTTCCTCCTCCGGTGGAGGCGCTCCTTCGTGCGGCTTCCCGGCCCGCGTCCGGCGCCGGTCCGGACCGCGCCTGCTGGCTTCCGGCCTGCTGGCGACCGGCTTGGCGCTCGGGGGCGTGCTTGCGCTGCCGGTGGCGGCGCCGGTGCCGGCCCTGGCGCGCGGCGCGCCCGACAGCTTCGCGGACCTCGCTGCCCGGCTGCTTCCCTCGGTGGTCAACATTTCCTCCACCGGCACCGCGGCCGACGAAAGCGAGGACGACGACGAGGGCGACCTGCCGAGCGCGCCGGCCGCGCCAAGCAAGGGCAACAGGAACGGCAACAACAAGAACGGCGACGGAAACCAGGCGGTGCCGGCTTTTCCGCCCGGCTCGCCGTTCGAGAAGTTCTTCCACGACTTCATGAACCACCACGGTGGCGGCCAAGGAAACAGCCAGAACAAAGGTGAGGGAAACCAGAACGACGCCCACACGGCACCCGGGCGCAAGATGCAGAGCCTGGGTTCTGGCTTCGTGATCGACCCGTCCGGCCTGATCGTGACCAACAACCATGTCATCAAGGGTGCGGACGTCATCACCGTGACGCTGCAGGACGACACCGTGCTCAAGGCTCGGCTGCTCGGCCACGACGACAAGACCGACCTCGCCCTGCTCAAGGTGGAGCCGGCGCATCCGCTGCCTGCGGCGGCGTTCGGCGACAGCGACACCGCGCGGGTGGGTGACTGGGTGATGGCGATCGGCAATCCGTTCGGCTTGTCCGGCACCGTCACCGCGGGGATCGTCAGCTCGCGCGGCCGCTCGTTCGACAACGGCCCTTATGACGCGTTCATCCAGACCGACGCGCCGATCAACCGCGGCAACTCGGGCGGGCCGTTGTTCGACATGAACGGGGCCGTGATCGGCATCAACACTGCGATCTACTCGCCGTCAGGCGATTCGATCGGCATCGGCTTCTCGATCCCGTCCAACGAGGCGCGCACCGTGATCGAGCAGCTGCGCCGGTTCGGCAAGGCGACGCGCGGCTGGATCGGGGTGCGCATCCAGGACGTGAGCCCCGACATCGCCGACAGCCTCGGGCTCAAGAACCCGAAGGGTGCGCTGCTGGCCGGGCTGGACGCCGACGGGCCCGCCACCAAGGCCGGGATGAAGACCGGCGACGTGATCCAGCAGGTGAACGGCAAGCCGGTGGACGGGCGCAGCCTGCCGCGCATCGTCGGCGAGACCCCCGTGGGGCAGGCCGTGCCGGTGCTGCTGTGGCGCGGCGGTCATGCGCTGACGCTGCCGGTCACGATCCGGGCGTTTCCCGACGAGGCGGCGGTCCCGGCGCCGGCGCCTGCCGTGCGCAAGCCGGCGCCGCCCGCTTCCGTGGACCTGCTCGGGCTCGGCATGAAGCTGGCGCCGCTCGACGACCTGCTGCGGCAGAAGTACCAGATCGCCGACAGCCAGAAGGGGGTGGTGGTGACGGCGGTGACAAGCAACGGCGTCGCCGCCGACCGCGGCATCCATGCCGGCGACGTGATCGTGGAGGTGCAGCAGTCCGAGGTGTCGCAGCCGGCGCAGGTGCAGGACGGCATGGACGCGGCGCGCCGGCAGCACCGTTCTTCGGTGGTGATGCTGGTGCAGAGCGGCGACGGCCTGCGCTGGGTGCCGCTGCCGGTCGGGAATGCGCAGGCGGGGCCGGGCAAGGCGCCGGGCTGACCGGCGGGCGATGTTTGACCGCGCTGCCCGGGTTCCGGCTGTCCCGGCTTCGGCTGCCCCGGCTTCGGCTGGTCGAGCTCCGGCCGGGCGGGCCGCGACGATCGGGAACCGGATCCGGGGCTGGACGCCGGAGCTGCGCCAGGCGATCCGCACCCTGGTTTCGGTGTTCCTGTCCTACGTGGTGGCCCACGCGCTGCACCTGCGCGAACCTTATTGGGCGCTGATCACCGCGGTGATCGTCACCCAGGCGCGCGTCAGCTCGACGCTGGAAGCCGGGCGCGACCAGATCATCGGCACCCTGGTCGGCGCCGCCGCGGGAGCGGCCGCGATCACGTTGTGGCTGGCGGGCCTGCCCAAGGCGCCGGTGTTCGCGGGGCTGCTGGTGCCGCTGGCCCTGCTGGCGGCATTCAAGCCGAACCTGCGCCTGGCCGGTGTCACCCTGGTGGTGGTGTTCCTGTTCCCGGCGCAGGGCGGGGCGTTCAACCGCCCGGTGGACCGGGTGCTGGCGATCCTGGTGGGGGCGGTGGTGTCGCTGGCGGTGTCCTACCTGGTGTTCCGCACCCGTGCCCGCCGGCTGGCCTTCGATGCCGCCTCCGACATGCTCGCCGCCGTGGAGGCCACCCAGGCGGCGGTGCTGACCCGGCGCGTGCCCATGACCGAGGTCGAGCAGCTCAACGACGCGAGCAGCGAGGCGCTGCGTGCGCTGGCGGCGGCGATCGCGGAAGCCAATCGCGAGCACTTCGCGGTGGTGGAGCGCCACGACCCGCTGATGGTGCGCCTCGTGCCGATGCTGCGACGGCTGCAAAGCGACGTCCTGTTCGTCGCCCGCGCCATGGACGAGGCCGCGGCGTCGGACCGGCCGCCGGTTCTCCAGCAGGTGTCGGCGTCGATCACCGCCGCGTTCCGGTCGCTGCAGGCGGCACTCGGCGAGGAAGCCCGGTCCGGCACGCACGACGCCGGGCGCCTGGCGCTCGACGCGCGGGCGCTGTCGGACCGGCTCGAGGAGTTGGGTGACGCTGCCGGGCCGCTCGCGCGCTTCACCCTGCAGATGCTCAGCCGCGACGTCGCCGACGTTGCCGCGGCGCTGACGCCGGAACCGGAACAGCGGGCGCCTGCGCCGGCGTGACGGGCCACCGTGACGCGTCGGAAAGGCTGGACGCCGTC
>CAXSHC010000129.1:0-7998 GCA_964236745.1 uncultured Acetobacteraceae bacterium | reverse complement strand
GCCGGCTCCACCGCCCTGGCCAAGAACGTGCTGCCGCGCGTCGCCGCCCTGCTGGACGTGCAGCCGATCAGCGACATCGTCGCCGTGGTCGACGGCTCCACCTTTGTGCGCCCGATCTATGCCGGCAACGCGCTGGCGACGGTGCGCTCCTCCGACGCGCGCAAGGTGGTCACGGTGCGCGCCGCCAACTTCGATCCCGCCCCGGCCGAGGGCGGCACCGCCGCGATCGAGGATGCGGCTCCCGGCGAGCACCCGTTGTTGTCGCGCTTCGTGTCCACCGAGCTGTCGAAGTCGGAGCGCCCGGAGCTGGCTTCCGCCCGTGTGGTGGTGTCCGGCGGGCGCGGCATGCAGAACGGCGAGAACTTTCGCCTGCTCGACCCGATCGCGGACAACCTGGGTGCGGCGATCGGCGCGTCGCGCGCGGCGGTGGACGCGGGCTTCGTGCCCAACGACTACCAGGTGGGCCAGACCGGCAAGATCGTGGCGCCCGATCTCTATGTCGCGATCGGCATTTCCGGCGCGATCCAGCACCTGGCCGGCATGAAGGACAGCAAGATCATCGTCGCCATCAACAAGGACGCGGACGCGCCGATCTTCCAGGTGGCCGACTACGGCCTGGTCGCCGACCTGTTCACGGCCTTGCCCGAGCTGAACGCGGAGCTGCAGAAGGCCGGATGAGCATGCGCTGCCGGATGCGGAGCCGTCGCGGTTGAGCGCGCATCGTGCCGCTTCCGCACCGGACCCGGGCAGGCGGCCGCACTCGATCTTCCAGTGCTTCCGTCGCAAGGAATGGGGCGCGTTCCATGCCGGCGCCAGGCTTTCCCTGACCGACGAGGTGCTGCAGGCGCAGGCCGGCCTCAACGAGCCGGTTTCCACCGAGGAGGTGGCGGACATCTACCTGCCGCTGGCCCGGTTGCTTGGCCTCAACATCGCGGCCGCCCGCACGCTCAACAGCACGATCCAGAACGGCTTCTTCAACCGCGAACCGGTGCCGCGCCCCTATATCATCGGCGTCGCCGGAAGCGTCGCGGTGGGCAAGAGCACCTTCTCGCGCCTGCTTCAGGCGGTGCTGGCCTCGTCGTTCGAGGAGCTGGACGTCCGGCTGGTCGCCACCGACGGGTTCCTGCTGAGCACAAGCGTGCTGAAGCAGCGCGACCTGATGCGTCGCAAAGGGTTCCCGGAAAGCTATGACCTGCACGGCATGTTGTCGTTCCTGGTTGACCTGAAGGCGGGCGTGCGCAACCTGCGGATGCCGATCTATTCGCATCACCTGTACGACGTGCTGCCGTCCGAGTTCCAGGTGATCGACCGTCCGGACGTGGTCATCTTCGAAGGGCTGAACGTGCTGCAAACGGCCGCCTCCCCGGTGGTAGCGTCCGACTACTTCGACTTCTCCGTTTACATCGACGCGGACGCGCTCGACATCGAGGAATGGTATGTCGAACGCTTCCTGCTGCTGCAGCGCACCGCGTTCCAGGACCCGGCTTCCTACTTCCACCATTACCGCGACCTGGACGTCGACACCGCCCGGAACACCGCCCGAACCATCTGGCGCGAGATCAACGGGCCGAACCTGCAGCGCAACATAGCGCCCACGCGGGAACGGGCGAGCCTGGTGCTGCGCAAGGACGCCTCGCACGCGGTCGAGGAGGTCTGGCTGCGCAGGCTTTGATCCTGGTGCAGTTATGTCCGGAAATACTCTTTGCCTGTCTGCAATGTTGCCAAGTCGGTATGGGCGACAAGAAGTAATACACGAAACCGACAGGCGAGGTTTCCGGCTGCAACTGGCAACATGAGATGCCGTTGCCTGGGCTGCGCATCACGCGCGACAAGGAAAAGCAACCATGGCAGACCAGGAGATCAAGACGCTGATCGCGCACGGCCTTCAGGCGTTGAAGGCGGGCAGCGGGGTGGCAAAAAAGGCGACCGCCGAGATCCAGAACGATGCGAGCCATCCCGATCTGAAGTCGGCCCTGCAGGCCGGAAACAGCGTCTCCGAGCAGTGGGCGCAACGCATCGACCAGGCGATCGCGGAGACCGGCAGCGCCGAGGACGCCGGCAACCCGATCCTCGACGCGCATTACGAGGTCAGCAAGAGGATACGCCAGAAGGCGCCGGATGCGACCAGCCGTGACCTCGGCATCATCGCCGCCGGCCAGCTCGCCCTGCACTACTGGATCGCCTCGTTCGGCACGCTTGGCAACTACGCATCGAAGCTCGGCCTCCAGCAGGTCAGCCAGTCCATGCGCAGCTCGCTTGAGGAAGCGAAGCAGGCAGACCAGCAGCACACCGCGCTGGCAGAAAAGCTCCTGAACGCTTGATGCCCGTTCCGCTGCCCTGGGTGGCCAAATGCGCTCAGGGCCGGCGGGGTCGATGACACCGGTGAACGCGCCGGATCGTCAGCCCGTCGCTGTGGTCAGCGGTGGCACGTCCGGCATCGGGCGCGCTTTCGTGGCCGTTCTTCATGCCGGCGGCTACCGGATTTTTGCCTGCGGGCGGGATCCGGACCGGCTGCGTCGGCTTGAGCGGGATTATCCGGGCGTGCGCGGCCTCGTATGCGACATGGCTGACAGCCATGCGGTAAGCGCCTTCATCACCACCGTGCTGGACGCGTCGCCGTGGATCGACCTCCTGGTCAGTAATGCCGGGGTGTTACGCATGCTGGATTTCACCGATCCGGCCATTGGCGTGGCTGCGCCCGATCGGGAGATCGGAACCAACCTCGCCGGCGCGATCCAGCTGGTCGCTTCCGCCATGCCCGGGCTGCTTGCCGCAGCACCGTCGCGTATCATTGTGGTCGGTTCCGGTTACGGGCTGGCGCCCTCCACCGCGGCTCCGGTGTATTCCGCCTCCAAGGCCGGGCTGCACGGCTTCTGCAAGGCGCTGCGGCGCCAGCTGGCCGCGTCGCGCGTCAGCGTCACCGAGGTGCTGCCGCCGCTGGTCGACACGCCGGCGGTCAGCCACAGGCACGGCGCCAAGCTGTCGCCGGACGCGCTGGTGCGACAGGTGCTGCGGGACGCGTCCAGCGGCCGCGACGAGGTGCTTCCCGGCTCGGTCCGCTGGCTGCCCTTGTTGCTGCGCGTGGCGCCGCGGCTCACGGAACGCATGGTCGCCCGGAGCTAGGGCGCGGTCACGGATGGGCCGGCACATGCAGCGCCAGTCCCGCCAGCTCGGTGTCGCGGTTACACCCCACCAGCCCGACCATCACGTCGTCGCGGAGCAGGCGCCCGATGAAATGCTGTGCGTCCAGGTCGCCGTCGATCTCGACGCGGTCAAAAGATGCGGGGTGGCCGTGCACCTCGATCCGCCTGCCGTAATGGTAGGTCCAGAAGAACGGCGGTTGCTCGAAGCGCGCGTCGCCGCCCAGCATGTTGCGCGCCGCCACTCGCGCATGCTGCTGCGCCACCCGCCAATGCTCGACGCGGATGCGCCCGTCGCCGAACGGGAACCGCGCCGAGTCGCCGGCTGCGTAGACGGTGCCGGCGACGCGCATTCCCGCGTCCGTGTCGAGCCCGCCATCCTCCGCCAGGCCGAGCCCGACGGCGAATCCCGCCGCCGGGCGCACCCCGACCCCGGCCAGCACCAAGTCCGCCGGGATCCGCTCGCCGTTCCCCAGTTGCACATGACCCGTCTCGATTGCCGTAACGCGCGCCCTTCCTCGGAATACCACGCCGTTCGCCTCGTGCAGGCGGCGCAGCATCGCGGCGATCCGCCAGCCCAGCACGGGCTCGAACGGAACCGCCTGCGGCGAGACCACCGTCACCGGGATGTCCCGCTGGCGCAGGGCGGAGGCTGCCTCCAGACCGATGAAGCTGCCGCCCACCACCACCACGCGCGGCCGGCCGGTCAACCCGGCCAGGATCGCCGACACGTCCGCGCGGCTGCGGAGCAGATAAACGTTCGGGTTGTTCCCGCCCGGCACGTCGAGCGGACGCGGCACGCTCCCCGGCGCCAGAAGCACGGCGTGGTAGGACAGCGGCCCGGCGGCGGCCAGGGTGAGCGTCCGGGTGTCCGGGTCGATCGCGGTGACGGTGTCGTGCAGGCGCTCGATCCGTTCCCGCTCGACGAAGCCTTCCGGCCACAACGGCGCCGCTTCCTCCGGCTTCATGCCGCCTTCCAGCACGAACTTGCTCAGCGCTGTGCGGTCGAACGGCTCGCCCGGCTCGTCGCCCACCACCACCAGCCGGCCGTTGAAGCCGAACTCGCGCAACGCGGCCGCACCCGCCGCTCCGGCGGCGCCGGCGCCGACCACCACCATGACGCGGGGGTCCGGCTGCGCGGCCAGGGATGCGGCAGGGGACACAGCCGGGGAAGCGGCTGCGAGCGGGCTGGACGACACCAGCACCGCGTCGCCCTCGACCCGCACCGGGTAGCGTCGCAACGGCTGCAGCGCCGGCGGCTCCAGCAGGGCGCCGTCGCGTATGTCGAACATCGCCTTGTGCCACGGGCAGACCAGCCGGCCGTCGCACACGGCGCCTTGTTCCAGCGGGGCGCCGGCATGGGGACAGGTGGCGGAGAACGCCCGCACCTCGTTCCCGTCGCGGAGCAGGAGGATCCTGGTCCCGTCGAGCTCGACTGCGTGCGGAACGTCGGACAGCGCTCCAAGGGTCGTGACCTGACGCATACGTGCCGCCTCCTGTACACCGGGCAGCCAACGCGGCGATGCCGCTCCGGATCGGCAGGGAAATGCGGTTCCCGGCAGGACCGGCGGCACGGAAGCGGGGCCTGCCGGGGGAAGCGGGGGCGACGGGTCGTGCCGCGCTGGTTTATCGTGTTGCGGCTTCCAGCAAAGGACAGCGTCGCCATGCCTTCCTGCCCGGTTCCTGTCGGCCCCCGTCCCAGCTGTTGTCGACGGCCGACGCGGCGCGGCGTCCGCTGAGGCGGCGCCTGCCAGGACGGCAGGCGCTGCCGTCGTCGCGGGACCGGCCGTGGCGGGTCGACCGGCAGGACGACGCCGCCGTGCTGGTGCTGGAGGGTGACTGGCGCGGACGGGACGAGCTGGTGCCGACAGCGCAGGCTGCGGCGATCGCGGCCGCGATCGGCGGAACGCGATTGATCCGCATCGACGCCGCGTCGCTTGGACCCTGGGACAGCCTGCTGATCGCGACGCTGTGGCAGCTGCGCGCGCGCCTGCTGCTCGACAACCGCGTGCTGGACGAAACCGGGCTTCCGTCGCCGATGCGGCGGCTCCTGGCGCTGGCGGCGAACCAGGCCACGACATCCCTGCCCCGGACGCGACAATGGAATCCGCTGGCGGCGCTCGGGCGGGCCACCCTGTCCGCGCTCGCCGCCGTCGGCGCGGTGACGGAACTGCTGGGCAGCCTTGTTCAAGGATTCTGGGCCGGCCTGCTGCCGCGCGGCCGGCGCCCGGGCGCGCGCATGCAGGGCAGCGACCTGCTGGATGCGGTGCAGCGCGCGGGGCCGTCGGCGCTGCCGATCGTCGGCGTGGTGAACCTGCTGATGGGGGCGATCCTGGCCTTCATCGGCGCGGCGCAGCTTCGGCGCTTCGGGGCGCAAAGCTTTGTCGGCGAGTTGGTGGGCCTGAGCCTGGTGCGCGAGCTGGCTTCGGTGATGACCGCCATCGTGCTGGCGGGCCGCACCGGCGGCGCCAACGCCGCCCGGCTCGCCACCATGCAGGGCAACGAGGAGATCGACGCGCTGCGCGTGCTCGGCATCAGCGAGCGCGTCACCCTGGTGCTGCCGATGACGCTGTCGCTGGTGCTCACCATGCCGCTGCTCTACCTGTATGCCTGCCTGATCGGCATGGTCGGCGGCGGGCTGGTCGCGGTTGGCATGCTCGGCATCTCGCCCGCTGCCTTCGCCACGGCGCTGGCGCGCGCGGTGCCGCTGGACCAGTTCGCGTTCGGCGCGGTCAAGAGCGCGGCGTTCGCGCTGCTGATCGGGCTGGTGTCCTGCCATATCGGGCTTCGCGCCGGACGGAGTGCCGCAGCGGTGGGCGAGGCGGCGACGCGGGCGGTGGTGGCAAGCATCGTCGGCATCATCGCGGCCGACGCCGTGTTCGCCGTGCTTGCGGACGCGCTGGGATTGTAGGTGGGCGGCCCGTGAGCGATGCCTTCAAGATCGAGACCAGCGGCCTTTCGCTCGGCTATGGCGCGGAGCCGGTGCAGCGGGATGTGTCGCTCCGCATACGCACAGGCTCGATCTTCGCCCTGATGGGCGGCAGCGGCAGCGGCAAGAGCACGGTGCTGAAGGGGCTGGTCGGCCTGCTGCGGCCGCACGCCGGCACCGTGCTGGTGGACGGGAAGCCGTACTGGCCGGCAACAACCGCGCAGCGCACCGCGCTGAACCGGCGCTTTGGCGTGCTGTTCCAGAGCGGGGCGCTGTGGAGCTCGCTCACGGTGGCGCAGAACGTTGCCCTGCCGCTGCAGCTGTTCAGCCCCAGGCGGGCCGCAGCCATCGCCGACCTGGTACGGTTCAAGCTGGCCCTGGTCGGGCTGGAGGACGCAGCCGACCGCATGCCGTCCGAGCTCAGCGGCGGCATGCGCAAGCGCGCCGGCATCGCCCGGGCGCTGGCGCTGGATCCGGAAGTGCTGTTCTTCGACGAGCCGTCCGCGGGGCTCGACCCGGTCACCTCGCGCCGGCTGGACGACCTGATCCTGGAGCTGCGGGAGGGGCTCGGCACCACCATCGTGCTGGTCAGCCACGAGCTGCCGAGCCTGTTCGCGATCGCCGACGACGGCGCGTTCCTGGACGCAGGCAGCCGCACGGTGATCGCCACCGGCGCGCCGGCAGCGCTTCGCGACGAAAGCACCGATCCCGCGGTACGGGCGTTCATGCACCGCGAGCGGATCGGGCGCGTGCGGGAGGCGGGATGACGGCGGCGGCAAGGCAGACGGTGGTCGGGCTGTTCGTGCTGGTCGGGCTCGGGCTGGCGCTAGGTGCTGTGCTGGCGTTCGGGCGCCTGCACCTGCTGAGCCCGCTGGACCGCGCGGTGATCTTCTTTCCCGGCAACGTGGCGGGGCTGGCGCCCGGCGCTCCGGTGACGTTCCGCGGCCTGCGCGTCGGCTCGGTGGAAACGGTGTCGCTGCAGGTGGACCCCGACACGCTGCACGTCCGCATCCCGGTGATCCTGCAGCTCGACCCGCAGCCGTTGCAGGTAGAACCCGGCGCCTCGGGACGGGACGGGCTGCGACGGCTGGTGGCAGCGGGCCTGCGCGGCGAGCTGTCGCTGCAAAGCTTCGTCACCGGGCAGATGGCGGTGGAGCTCGACATCAGCCCGAACTCCGGGGCCGCATTCTCCGGCGGCGCGCTTTCCGGCAACCGGAACCGGCTGCCCGGCGACCTGGTCGAGATCCCGTCGGCGCAGTCCCCGTTCGAGCGGCTGCGCGAGGAGGTCACCCACCTGCCGCTGCACGACCTGGCCGATGACACCCAGCGCACCCTGCACACGGTGGAGCACCTGGCCGATACCCTGGACCGCAGCCTGCCGCCCTTGATCGCCAGCCTGCAGGTCACGGCGGACGGGCTGCACGATGCCGGGCCGATCATCAAGCAGTCGGTGGAAACCATTCGCACGGAGGCGCTGCGGGTGATCGGGCACTACGACGCGCTGTCGGCATCGCTGCGCACAACCGTGGCCGCGCGCGGGCCGGAGGTGAAGCAGCTGCTGGCCACCGCCAACCAGGCTGCCGACCATGCCCGCCATCTGATCACCACCCTGGACGCGCTCACCTCCGACCGGTCGGAGGACCGGCTGAACCTGGAAGCCAGCCTGCGCGACCTGGCCGCCGCCGCGGGCAGCCTGCGCGGCATCGCCCGCGACGTGGAGGCGGACCCGTCCCTGGTGCTGCGGGGACGCGCGCGATGAGGCGGACGATCGCAACGCTTCTGGTTCTCAGCCTTGGCGGCTGTGCGGCACCCGCCCTGCACAGCTATGTCCTGGCGACCACCCCTTCCGCCACAGCCGCCGCGCCGGTCGAGGTTCTGCCGACGCAGGTGATCGAGCTGCGCCCGGTGCTGCTGCCGGACCACCTGGAC
>CAXSHC010000128.1:0-8019 GCA_964236745.1 uncultured Acetobacteraceae bacterium | reverse complement strand
CCGGCGATGAAGGCGGTTGTCCGTTCCAATGCCAACGGTCCTGGCACCAGGGCGAAAGCGGCCATCTCTGCCAGGGCAGCCTGCCAGCGCAGCAGCATGCCGAAATTGACCATGTCGTCGGCGACGGGGGTAGCGGCACCGGGCGGCCAATCGGCGCTGCCGTTGTAGTCGGCCAGCCCTTCGGGTAGCCATCCCGGTCCGTGCAGGCGAGTGACCAGCCGAGCAGGCAACAACAGCGCACCGCAGAATGGCGGCCCGGTGAAGAACTTCGAGCCGGTGATCATCACCATCCAGCCGCGAGCGATATAGTCCTGCACGCGGTGATGGTCGAGACGTGCCTGGCACGCATCGACTACCACCTCCAGCCGCGCACCCAGGCGAGTCTGCAGGATCTCCAAGCAGTCCATGCTTGGCGCCAGCAGGCCGGTCTTGGACAGGTCGAGCCGGTGCAGCAGCACCGTTCGTCCCGTTTCCGCCTCGGTCTCGACCAGCTTGATGCACGCGGCATCGACGTCCGCAGGCGCAAGCAGGCGACCGGCGTTGTCGCGGATCGGAACGGACAGCACCCGCGTGTCGGCGGGAAATCCTGCAATCCGCTCGCCTTTGTCCACCGCTCGCCCGCGCGCGGTATCGGAAGCGAAGTGTCGTCCTGCCGATGCCAGCGGCACTCCCGCCCCGGTTTCCTCAGGTGCCAGCAGCACGTTGCTGACCGGCCGCTGGATCGATGTCATCGACGCATCCGGCAGGCAGCACACGGCCAGGGCCGCCATCTCGCTATCGGTGCCGGAAGCCATCAGCACGATGCCCGATGAGCCGGCCAGCCCGTAATGGCTGCCGATCGCACTTCGTACCTGCTCGGCTTCCCGGCAAAGCACCTCGGAAAGCTGGCCGGCAAGTGCTGCGACAGCCAACCGCTTGCGTGCCGCTTCGGCACCTGCGAACCCCCGCTCGGACAGGGACGAGGCGGTCGAGGATGCAAAGGTGACCGCCCAGGGACGCGGCCGGTGGCTGCACCCGTAATGGTTGAGCCCGGTCCGCGGGTCGATCGCGAGCCTGGCATCGCCTCCTGTGGCCATAAGCGTTTCCGCCGGGCCAAGCCGACCCCAGCAGGCAGCCAATGCCTGCATCACGCCGTCCGGCACGATGCTGTCGTCCTGGCCCGTTTGTTCGGCGCGCAGCAGCCGGTAGGTGGAGCCTTGAAGATGACGGATCCTTGCCCACACTACGCTTAGCGTGTCGGCATCTGGTATCGATGCTCCGGCCATCGCATCGAGCCAGAAAACCGGATCGGGCGGCGCCTCGTTGCCGGCCGGCGTTGCGTCCAGCAGCCAGAAGCGGGCGGCGACGCGGGCCGCGCACAGGCCGGCCAGGATCGGCAGGTCCACGGCGGATACTCCACCTCCGTCCACCGCCAGACGGGTAGCGGCGTCCAGAAGCATGGACAGCTCGAGCGCGTGGCGGATGTGGAAGGCGCAGACCCGTTCCTCGCCCAGGCAGGCAGCGCCCAGCACGACCTGTCCCTCCGGATCGGCTCGGAACGCGCCGTCGAGGGTAGCGTCGAACACGATCTGCTGGCGGTCGGCCACCACGCGCAGGTCCGGGCGCTCGAGTGCTGCCAGAAGTCGGGTGTTCAGGTTCTCGGCAAACACCGTTGTTCCCTTCCTTATCCGCTTGCTGCGGTTGGCGCCACGATAACCGCGGTGGTCGACGAGGCGAAGCTGACGGATCATTCGGTTGTGGAGGCGCCTTCATGCGCACGTCCTGTGGTTGTAGTGGTTGCCTGTCGGCCGTTGCGCTGCCAATCTGGACACACCAACCACCACCTCGCCTGGCATCGGATATTCCTGAATGCGGATTCTCCTCACCGGCGGTTGCGGCTTCATCGGCTCCGCGGTCGTCAGGCACCTGATCCGGTCCACCACGCATTCCGTCGTGAACATCGACAGGATGACCTATGCCGCATCCGAGGACGCGCTGGAGGAGGCGCTGGGCGATCCGCGACACACGCTGGTGAAGGCGGACGTGGCCGACCTTCCGGCGATGCAGGCGGTGTTTGCCCAGCATCGACCGGATGCGGTGATGCACCTGGCGGCGGAAAGCCACGTCGACCGCTCGATCGACGGGCCGGCGGTGTTCATCCAGACCAACGTGGTCGGCACCTTCTCGCTGCTGGAAGCGGCGCGCGGCTACTGGTCGGGCCTCGAGGGCGCGGCAAAGACCGCGTTCCGCTTCCACCACATCTCGACCGACGAAGTGTTCGGCGCGCTGGATGTCGACGATCCACCGTTCACCGAGGCCACACCGTATGACCCACGTAGCCCGTATTCTGCCAGCAAGGCAGCGTCGGACCACTTGGTGCGGGCTTGGTACCATACCTATGGCCTGCCTGCCTTCGTCACCAACACCACCAACAACTACGGCTTCTGGCACTTTCCCGAGAAGCTGATCCCGCTGGTGACGATCAACGCCATCGAAGGCCGCGAGCTGCCGGTCTATGGCGACGGCTCCAACGTGCGCGACTGGTTGTTCGTCGAGGATCACGCAGCAGCACTGGTGCGGGCGGTCGAGGTCGGCGAGCCTGGCGAGACCTACGCGATCGGTGCCCGCCAACCGCGCTCCAACCTTCAGGTGGTGCAGGCGATCTGTCGCACCTTGGACGAACTGCGCCCGGATCCGGCCGGGCCACGCGAGCGGCTGATCCGCTACGTGTCGGATCGGCCGGGCCATGATTGGCGCTACGAGATCGATGCCAGTCACGCCGAGCAGGCGCTTGGCTGGAAGGCGCAGCACGATTTCGAGACCGGCATCCGGCGTACCGTGCAGTGGTATCTTGATCACCAGGAATGGTGGGAGGCGATCCGGTCGGGCCGCTACACCGGACAGCGCTTGGGAACCGCGGCATGACCACTCGAGCAGAAACCGGCATGAAGGGCATCCTGCTGGCAGGCGGCTCCGGCACTCGGCTGCATCCGATCACGCTGGCCGCCAGCAAGCAGCTGCTGCCGGTCTACGACAAGCCGATGATCTACTACCCGCTCAGCACGCTTATGCTGGCTGGTATTCGCGACATCATGATCATCTCGACGCCTGCCGACCTGCCGCAGTTCGAGCGCCTGCTGGGCGACGGCTCGCGGCTCGGCGTACGTTTCACCTACCGTGTGCAGCCGAGCCCGGATGGCATCGTCCAGGCGTTCCTGATCGCCGACGACTGGCTTGGCCGCAACCCTTGTGCCCTGGCCCTGGGCGACAACCTGATCTTCGCCGATCATCTCGGCGTGTTGCTGCGCGCGGCATCGGCCCGTCCGGAAGGTGCCACCGTGTTCGCGTATCAGGTGCGTGATCCGGAACGCTACGGCGTGGTGTCTTTCGATGAAAGCGGGCGGGCGCTGGAGGTGGTCGAGAAGCCGGCCAACCCGCAGTCGAACTGGGCGGTCACTGGGCTGTACTTCTACGACAACCGCGTGCTGGAGATGGCCAAGCGGATCAAGCCCAGTCCGCGCGGCGAGCTCGAGATCACCGACCTGAACCGGCTTTACCTGGAAGAAGGCACGCTGCACGTCGACCGGCTGGGACGGGGTTGCGCCTGGCTCGATGCCGGCATGCCGGACAGCCTGATGCAGGCGGGAACCTTTGTGCAGACCATCCAGTCCCGCCAGGGCATGCTGGTTGGCTGTCCGGAGGAGGTCGCATTCCGCATGGGCTTCATCGATTCCCATTCGCTGCGCAGCCAGGCCCGCAAGCTGGCCAAGACGGAGCTCGGCCGGTTGCTGCTCGAGCTCGCCGACGGCGTGCACGCCTGAGCCGCCGGCCCAAGCCGCTGATCGAAGGAGAGGACTCGTGAAGGTTGAACGGCTCGCCATCCCCGACGTGATCCTGGTTACCCCGCCACGCTTCAGCGACAGCCGCGGCTTTTTTTCCGAAACCTACAATCATCCCCGCTTTGCCGAGGAAGCCGGGATTGACCTTCCGTTCTTGCAGGACAACCATTCCTTCTCACGCGAGCGCGGCGTGGTGCGCGGCCTGCATTGCCAGCTCAGCCCGCATCAGCAGGGCAAGCTAGTGCGGTGTGCCAAGGGGGCGATCTTCGACGTTGCCGTAGACGCCCGGACCGGATCGCCGACCTATGGCAAATGGGTCGGCGCCGAGCTGACCGGCGACAACTGGTCGCAGCTTTGGATACCGCCCGGCTTCCTGCACGGCTTCTGCACCCTCACCGACGACGTGGAGGTGCTCTACAAGTGCACCGACGTGTGGGACAAGGCGAGCGAGCGGGCGGTGATCTGGAACTGTCCGGAGATCGGCATCGAGTGGCCGATCAAGGCGGAAGAAGCCTTGTTGTCGGAAAAGGATGCCCAGGCACCGCGCTTCTCCGCGGCGCATGGATGGTTCCGGTAACGATGGTGGAGCTTTCTCCCGGTGGCCCCATCCTCGTCACTGGCGGCGGCGGTCAGCTTGCCACCTCGCTGGCGCGCCTGGGCGGCCCGCGCATCCACCGCGTCGGCCGCCCGGCCTTCGATTTCGACCAGCCCGATACGATCGCGACGGTGTTCGCCGCCATCTCCCCGGTCGCGGTGGTGAATGCCGCCGCCTGGACCGCTGTGGATGCGGCCGAGACTTCGGTCGAGGCCGCCACGCGTGCCAACCGTGACGGACCGGAGCTGCTGGCTGGCCTGTGTGCGAAGGCCGGCGTCCCGTTCGTGCACGTGTCCACCGACTACGTGTTCGACGGTGACAAGGGCACGCCCTATGTCGAGACCGATGCCACCTCGCCCACCGGCGTTTATGGCCGCACCAAGGTCGAAGGCGAGCAGGCGGCGATGGCGGCCAACCCGCGCACGATCGTGCTGCGTACTTCCTGGGTGTATTCCGCGACCGGCAAGAACTTCGTCCGCACCATGATCAACGCCGGCGAGAAGAACGCCATCCTCAGGGTGGTGGGCGACCAGCAAGGTGCGCCAACCGCGTCGGACGATCTGGCGGTGGCGATCCTGTCGATCCTGGCCCGGATCGAGCAGGACGGCTGGAAGGACTCCTATGCCGGGATCTTCCACGCGGCCGGCACTGGCGAGACCACTTGGCACGGGCTTGCGGTCGCAGCGCTCGAAGCGGCACGCACGTATGGCCGCACCATGCCCGAGGTGATCGCGATCCGCACCGCTGACTGGCCGACGCCGGCGCGCCGTCCGGCAGATTCCCGCCTCGATTGCGACAAGCTGGAACGCGTGTTCGGCGTTCGCCTACCGTTCTGGCGCGGGAGCCTGATCCGTACGGTGGACGAGCTTCTGGCGCCCCCCACATCCTGACCGTCCGCTTCGATGCACCCGCCCGGCATACGGTTGCCGGCCACAATACGGTAGCGGATGCCCCGGCAGCCTCTGGCCGCGGCGGCGGACGTCAAACCGGAAGCGAGGTTGCCGAGCCTCTGCCGGTCGCGGTGCTGCTCTCGACCTTTGACGGGGCTCGTCACCTGCGACCGCAGCTTCGGTCGCTTGCGCAGCAAACCTATCGCCGCTGGACCCTGCTGTGGCGGGACGACGGGTCAAGCGACGAGACGACCGCGCTGATCGAGGCCTTCAAGAGCGAGCTGGGCGAGGAACGGTGCATAGCGGCGGCCGTGCCGGGGGGCCATCTCGGCATTACTGGCTCGTTCCTCGCATTGCTGCGCCAGGTGCCAGCTGGTCATGTGGTGGCCTTCGCGGACCAGGACGACGTTTGGCTGCCGGAAAAGCTGGCGCGGGGTGTTTCGGCGTTGCAGGCGGTTCCAGCTGACCGCCCAGCGCTCTACTGCGCCCGCCAGTGCCTGGTCGACGAGGATCTGTCGCCGCTCGGTTTGTCGCCGCAACCCAGCCGTTCGGCCGGTTTTCCTGCGGCGCTCACGCAGAACGTCGCCACCGGCTGCACCGTGATGCTGAACCAAGCCGCAATCGCGCTGGTGGCGGCGAGCGAGCCACCGGACGGCACCCTGCACGACTGGTGGTCCTATCTGCTTGTCAGTGCTGCAGGCGGCCACCTGATCGCCGATCCGGTGCCGGTGGTTTTGTATCGCCAGCATTCCGCCAACGCGGTTGGGGCGCCGCATTCGCTGCTTCGTCGCGGGGTGATGGCGCTGCGTCGAGGTCCGGATGCGTTCATGCAGCTGTTCCGTCGTCACGTCACGGGGCTGCTTGCCAGTGGCACGGCGCTGTCGCCCGACGCGGCGCGCGACCTACGCATCCTGGAGGACGCGTTGTCCGGCGGCCTGCTGCCGCGGTTGCGCGCGATGCGCCGCGTACGCAGCCTGATCCGCCGAACCAGGCTTGAAACCCTGCTGTTCCGGCTATGGTTCCTGATCGGCTGAGGCGAGGAGGCGGGGCGTGAGCAGGAACACGATCGGACTGATCTGGATCGGCGGCTTGCTGGTGGCGGTGCTGCTGACGGTGATCGGACCCGGCACACTGGGAACGGAGCTTGGCGTGGCGCTGGACCGGCTGTTGGACAGCACCACGCTTGCGCTGGCGCAGGTGGGCGACCCGTTGCGGGAGATGATCCGTGGCTTCGCCATTGCCGCATACGGGGTGTTCATCGCCTTGTGCGTCGTGGCGCGGCGCCGGCATCTCCCGGCGATGGTGACGGCGGTCGTGGTGACGCTGGTGTTCCTGTTCCTGGTGGGAGGTCCACGTGGGTGGGATCGCTCTCTGCATGGCGCGCACTGGTTCCTGGCCTTGCTGCTGAACCTGGCTGCTTCCCTGTTGATGACGCGTCGGCTAGGTCCGGGATGGCCTCCGGGCGGAGGTGCTGGCCGACGCTTCGGTGCCTGAAGACGACGCGGCCGTGTCGTCGCCTTGCCGGTCGCCCGGCACCGTTCCATCCTTGCCTGCATGACCGTCGCCCTTTTCACCCATTCTGCCTGTCTGGCGCACGAGCCGGGAGCGGGACATCCCGAATGTCCTGACCGGCTGCGCGCGGTGCTAGCCGCGCTGGACCATCCCGAGTTCGCCACCCTACGCCGCGAGGAAGCGCCGCAGGCGAGCCTGGAACAGCTGGCGCTGGCACATCCTGCCGACTACGTCGCGGAGGTCCTGGCGCTTCGACCCTCGCCCGGCGACACCGTGCGTCTGGACGCCGACACCGTCGTGAGCAACGGCAGTGCCGAGGCCGCACGGCACGCTGTTGGCGGTGCCTGTGCGGCCGTTGATCTGGTTCTGGCCGGACACGTCGGCAGCGCCTTCGTGGCGGTACGGCCGCCCGGACACCATGCGGAGCCGAGACAGGCGATGGGCTTCTGCTTGTTCGGCAGCGTCGCCATTGCGGCGTTGCACGCCCGCACGCGGTGGAACGTGCGCCGGATCGCGATTGTCGATTTCGACGTGCATCATGGCAACGGTACCCAGGCACTACTCGAAAACGATCCAGAGATGTTCTTCGCCAGCAGCCACCAGTCCCCGTGTTATCCCGGAACGGGCGCTGCGTCTGAGACCGGGATCGACCGGAACGTGGTCAACCTGCCCCTGCTGCCCGGCACCGGATCCGCCGGGTTTCGGCAGGGTTGGCAAGACGTGATCGTGCCAGCGCTGGACCGGTTCGGCCCGGAGCTTCTGCTGGTTTCGGCCGGCTTTGATGCGCATCGTGCCGATCCGCTGGCCCAGCTGGAGCTTGACGCCGACGACTTCGGCTGGATCACCGAAGCGCTGCTCGACATTGCCTGTCGGCAATGCCGTGGTCGCATCGTTTCGGTTCTGGAAGGTGGTTACGATCTCGACGCCCTGGCGCTGTCGGCGGCGGCGCATGTACGGACACTGATGCGATCACGAGCCGGCTAGGCAGGAAGGGAATGGCGGATCCTGACCCGCCATCCGGTGTCGGTCCGGAAGATCTTGTTGATCAGGTCATTGCCGATTTTAAAACCGGCACCCATCGCGATCGCGCGGCCGAACCCGGAGTTGAGGAAGCCGCCCAGCATGCCACCGCTCTGCTGCTGAGGCGGCGCCTAGGTGTTTAGTCCCGGCGTGTGGTGATACAGATCATCAGGCGTTACGGGAC
>CAXSHC010000127.1:1202-8046 GCA_964236745.1 uncultured Acetobacteraceae bacterium | reverse complement strand
CGCGGGTCGGGCGTCGGCAGCCCGGGCATGGACAAGGTGGGCACAAGCAGTTCCAGCTCGAACAGGTTCGGGGTCAGGATGTCGGCCGACGCCACGGCGCGCTGTTGCAGCAGCGTCGCGACCTCCGGCCTGACGTACAGCCCGCCTGCGCGGTCGCCCATCACCGGGTCGCAGCAATACAGGGCGTCCGGACGCAGGGCGCGCACCCGTGTCACGGCGTCGAGCACCGCCTCGCCGGTGGCGGCCTCGCCCAGGTAGCCGGACAGCACCGCGTCCACCTGGCCAAGCACGTTGCGCGCGGCGAGGCCTGCCACCAGCGCCGCAACCGCGGTGCCTTCGGTCACCTGTCCCGCAAAGCTGCCGTAGCCGGGATGGTTGGAGAACTGCACGGTGTTGATCGCCCACACCTCCGCGCCGAGCCGTTGCAACGGGAACAGCGCCGCCGCATTCCCCACATGCCCGAACGTGACCCAGGACTGGATCGACAGGATGCTCACCGCGGGCTCCTCCGGTTTCGGTCGAGGGCCACAACAGAGGATGACCCATGTTGTCGCATCGCCGCTCGTCCCGCCTCGTTCTTCTGGCCGCCGGCCTGGCCGCCAGCATGGCCGTGTCGCCCGCCGCGGGGCTGGTTCTGGCGCAGGCGGCCCTTGCCGCGCCTTCGCCCCAGACTGGGGTCCAAACCGCGCCTGGGCCGCAGACCGGCTTCGGACGGAACGAGGGCGCGCGCATCGAGAGCCACATCGCCCACCTGCATGCGAGCCTGCGCATCACCCCGGCGCAGGAACCCCTGTGGCAGGGCTTCGCCGGGGCCCTGCGCGACACGGTGCTGAGGATGGATGCGGCCTATGCGGACCGGCAGCGCGACCGCGCCAGCGCCGACGCGGTGCGCGAGCTCCAGGCCTACGGGGCGATCGAGGACGTCAACGCCCGCAACGTCCAGCTGCTGCTGCCGCCTTTCCGCGCCCTCTACGACAGCTTCTCGCCGGACCAGAAGAAGACAGCCGACCTCACCTTCCGGCGATACACGGACAAGGCGATGCGCAGGCCGGACTGACCTGGCGCGCGATCCGGCCCGGTCGTTGCGGGACGTTCCCCGCTTCGCTATACGCCGTGCCTCGCGCCCCGGTCGGCATCGGCGGCGCCATCTAAGGGACCCTGGAACCATGAAGCCCGGCATTCATCCGCAATACCACACCGTCAACGTCGTGATGACCGACGGAACCCAGTTCACCACCCGCTCCTGCTACGGCAAGGAAGGCGACACGCTGCGCCTCGACGTCGATCCGAAGTCGCATCCGGCCTGGACCGGCGTGCAGCGCATGCTGGATACGGGCGGCCAGGTGGCCAAGTTCAACAAGAAGTTCGCCGGGCTGGGCGTTCGCAGCAAGACCTGATCCGTTCCTCCTTGGAGGCTCGATTTTCCGGAGTGCCGCCCTTGATCCAGGGGCGGCACTTTCCATTTTCGTGAGTGTCGGAGGCGCCCTGATGGGGCCTCGGACGACACCAGGACCCGGCTCCGCCCTTGCGGGGAGCCATCGAACCTTGCTTCTCAGGAGGTTTTCAATGACGTACGACTTTTCGCCGCTGTTCCGTACCGCCATCGGCTTCGATCGGCTCGCGCGCCTCGTCGACACCGCGGCCCAGACTGCCAGCGCGCCGTCCTATCCCCCCTACAACATCGAGAAGGCAGCCGATGACAGCTACGTGCTGACCATGGCGGTTGCGGGCTTCGGCCCCGACGACATCGAGCTGACCGTGCAGGACAACACCCTGCTGGTGGCGGGACGGGTCGGGGGCAGGTCCGAAGGCAGCCAAGTGCTGTATCGCGGCATTGCCGCACGGGCTTTCGAGCGTCGCTTCGCCCTGGCCGACCACATCCAGGTCGAGCAGGCGGACCTCGTGAATGGCCTGCTCCACGTCGCGGTGAAGCGTGTGGTGCCGGACGCACTGAAGCCCCGCCGCATCGCCATCGGCGCGACGCCGACGACGTTGTCCGGCCCGGCCAACGACGGCAGCAAGACGGTCGACGCCAAGGCTGCGTAAGCCGGCATCGAGCGCATCGATGGAAGGGGGCCGGGCAACCGGCCCCTTTTCTTTTTGCCTGACGTACGCCTTGACCCCATCCAGGCGCGCAGCCCATATCGGCGCCATGTCGTGCCCCTCGGGCATCATCCACCAGGACCGCCTCGACCGGGACCGGCGCCAGCCAACCGGGGCGACGCAGCCAACAGGACAACACCGATGACGTTGCCGCTGATGCCCAAGGCTACCGCCGTGTGGCTGATCGAGAAGACCGCCCTCACCTTCACCCAGGTGGCGGAGTTCTGCGGCATGCATCCGCTTGAGGTGCAGGCGATCGCCGATGGCGAGGTGGCCCAGGGCATCGTCGGCTACGACCCGGTGGCCAACCACCAGGTCACCGCAGACGACATCGCGCGTGCTGAGAAGAGTCCGGACGCGCGGCTCACGGTGCTGTCGGAGAAGAACCCGGTCACGCGGCGGTCCAAGGGTGCCCGCTACACTCCGGTGGCGAAGCGCAACGATCGTCCGGACGCGATCGCGTTCGTGCTGCGCAACTACCCGCAGCTCAGCGAGGTGCAGGTGATCAAGCTGCTCGGCACCACCAAGGAAACCATCGCCAAGGTGCGCGACCGGCAGCACTGGAACAGCGCCAACATCAAGCCGCGTGACCCGGTGATTCTGGGCCTGTGCAGCCAGACCGACCTCAACGCGATGGTCGCCACGGCGAACGAGCGCCTGGTGCGCGACGGGCAGCACGTTCCGGCGCCGCCGCCACCGTCGTTGGACGACGAAGCGGCCTGAGCCGCCTCACCGGCGTGGTGCGGACCAGGTTTGGCCGCGCTAGGTTTGCCCGCTTAGCCGCTCCATCTCCTCCTTGACACGCAGCTTCTCAAGCTTCAGCCGGTTCAGCATGCCCTGGTCCGGGGCAGGCCGGGTGTCCTCATCGAAGATCTGTGTGTCCAGCGCGGCGTGGCGGGTCTTCAGGCTTTCGATGCGCGACTGCAGGCTCATGATGCCTCCGGTTCTTTGGGGTTGGCATCCGAAAGGCTAGACCCGCTCCAAGCCGCGATGCCATCGCAAAATGCTGTCGACGGTTGATCTCGCCGAGTGGAGGGGCGCCGCCACGCGTGCTATGCGGTCTGTCATGCTGATCGACCGAGACACCGTGCTGCGCCGGCTGCACGAACTGCGCAGCGAGCATCGTGACCTCGACACCGTGATCGGGCGGCTGGCTCCGCAGCCGATCGACCAGTTGCAGATCCAGCGGCTGAAGAAGCGCAAGCTGCTGCTGAAGGACGAGATCTCCTGGCTGGAAAGCCGGCTGATCCCGGACAGCATCGCCTGAGGGAGCAGACCATGAGCGAGACGAACATCGGGATCGATCCCGACATCGAGCGCCCGGACGACGCGGCCGCCCCGCTCGTGGGGCTGATCATGGGCAGCCAGTCCGACTGGACCACGTTGAGCCATGCGGCGACGCAGCTGGACACGTTGGGCATCCCGTTCGAGGCGCGCATCATCTCGGCGCATCGCACTCCGGACCGGCTGTCGGAATATGCGCGCGGGGCGGAAGGCAGGGGCCTGCGCGTGGTGATCGCGGGCGCCGGAGGAGCGGCGCACCTGCCGGGCATGTGTTCCGCCTGGACCCTGTTGCCGGTGCTGGGGGTGCCGGTGGAGAGCCCGGCGCTGAACGGGATCGACAGCCTGCTGTCGATCGTGCAGATGCCGGCGGGGGTGCCGGTGGGAACGCTCGCGGTCGGCCGTGCCGGCGCGGTGAACGCGGCCCTGCTGGCGGCGGCGATCCTGTCGCTCCACGATCCGGAGCTCCGGGCGCGATTGGACGTGTGGCGGTCGCTGCAAACTGCGGCGGTGCCCGAGGTTCCGGTTCCGGACAGTCCCGCCTCGTGAGCGGGGTGCCACCGGCGCTGTTGCCCGGTGCGGTGATCGGCATCGTCGGCGGCGGGCAACTCGGGCGCATGTCGGCGATGGCGGCTTCCCGCCTCGGCTATCGCACCAACGTCCTGACCGACGACGCGGACGGCCCGGCGGCGCAGGTAGCGACCGCGATCACGCTCGGCGATCATTCCGATCCCGACGCACTGCGCCGCTTCGCCGGCGCCGTGGACGTGGTGACGTTCGAGTTCGAGAACGTCAGCGCGGACGGGCTCGACCTGCTGGCGTCGATGAGGCCGGTGCGTCCCGACGGCGCCATCCTGCGCATCAGCCAGGACCGGCTGGCGGAGAAGCACTTCCTGGCCGGGGCCGGCATCCCGCTGGCGCCGTGGCACCCGGTCGACACGCGCACGGCGCTCGACGAGGCGGCAAACGCGCTCGGCCTGCCGTTCGTGCTCAAGACCACGCGGCTTGGCTATGACGGCAAGGGGCAGCGCGTGCTGCGGGACCGGGACGGGCTGCACGACGCGTTCGAAGCCTTGTCGCCGCATCCGCTGGCGGCGGAAGCGTTTGTCGACTTCGCCTGCGAGCTGAGCGTGATGGTGGCCCGCGGCCTGGACGGCACCGTGCGCGCCTTCGACACGGTGCAGAACCGGCATCGCCACCATATCCTCGACCTGACGCTGGCACCGGCGCCGGTGCCGCCCGAGGTCGCCGCGGAGGCGCAGGCGCTGGCGGTCGGGATCGCGGAAGCACTGTCCCTGGTCGGGCTGCTGGGGGTGGAAATGTTTCTGGCGTCGGACGGACGGCTGCTGGTCAACGAGATTGCCCCGCGTCCGCACAATTCCGGGCACTGGACCATGGATGCGTGTCCGGTCAGCCAGTTCGAGATGCACGTACGCGCGGTCGCTGGGCTGCCGTTGCCGCCGGCAGCACGGCACTCGGACGCCCTGATGAAGAACTTGGTCGGCCTGGAGGCGATGGCCTTGTGGCCGGAGGTTCTCGCGACCCCCGGGCTGCTGCCGCACCATTACGGCAAGAAGGATGCCCGGCCAGGACGCAAGATGGGACACGTCAACCGGCTGTTCCCGCGCGGCGCCCTGCCCGGGCCGTTCGGCATCGAGGCGGCGCTGGGGCCGCTCCGCGCAGAGTGCGAGGACGGGTAGCGGCGGGCGGGGCCGGGCTGCGTGCGGCGGACAGCCACGGCCTTTCGCGTCAGGCGAGCAGGCCCTCGTCGCGTAAGCTGGTCCAGCGTCCGTTGCCGATGATCAGGTGGTCGCGCACCAGCACGCCCATCACCGTGCAGGCGTCCGTCACCTGCTTGGTCATCGACAGGTCCTCGCGCGACGGAGTCGGGTCGCCGCTGGGGTGGTTGTGCACCAGCACGATCGCATGCGCCTGCAGCTCGACGGCGCGTCGCACCACCTCGCGCGGATAGACCGGGGTGTGGTTCACCGTTCCCCGCGCCTGTGCCTCGTCGGCCAGCAGCCGGCCTGCATCGTCGAGGAACAGGATGCGGAACTGCTCGATCCGCTCGCGCGCGAGAATGGTGGTGAGGTAGTCGAGCAGCCCGTTGCGGTCGGCCAGCACCGGCCGGCCGTCCATCCGCGCGCGCGCCAGCCGCAGCGCTGCCTCGTGCAGCAGCTTGAGGGCAGCCAGGCTGTGTGTGCCGAAGCCCGCCACGCTGCGCAGCTCGCGCACCGGGGCGGCCAGTAGGCTGGCGAGCGAGCCGAACCGGGTGAGCGCCCGGTGCGCCAGCGGCCCGGTATCCTCGCAGGCCGGCATCACGATGCGCAGGAAGCGCGACAACAACGCGTGGTCGGTCTCGACCGGTTGCGGCAGAAGCAGCGCACGCGTCGGCGCGACGACGATCGGCGGCCGGGACAGCAGGCCGATCGCGCCGGCATCGGCAAATCCGTCCGACATGCTGTCCGCTCCATCTCCGGATGTCGATGACATTGTGAAACAAATTGGCATCGGACGCCAGGATCGTGTGCGTTCGCGTGAACGATGTTCAAACGCGACGGAGCGGTGGTTCAGTCCGCTTGCAGCCCGAGCCGCTGGTGCCAGTCGGCGATCGACTCCTCCGGATACTCGCCGAAGCTCTTGTCCGAATGCCTGACCTCGGGCTCGACCCAGGCGGGTGCCGCGTCGAGCATCAGGTGGGTGCGTTGCGGCGGCACCGGCAGCGCCGTGTCGATCGCGGAAGCGAACGGGTGGATCAGCTCCGGCCAGGTGTCGTCGAACAGCCAGAGCGCGCTGCCGCACAGGCTGCAGAACACGCGCTCGGCGTTGCTGCGGGCGTCGCCCGCGTCATCCCGCATCACCGCGTGAAAGCGCGTCGTGTGTTCGGCGCCCTCGACCCGGAGCGTGTCGGCAGCGCCCGAAAGGTTCACCGCGTATCCGCCGCCGCCCTGCGTCTTGCGGCAGATGCTGCAATAGCAGCGCTGGTAGGGGAACGGATGACGCGATTGCACCGAGAAGCGCACCGCGCGGCAGTGGCAGGATCCGTCGAGATGCATGGGGCCGCTCCGGCAAGGTGGTGCCGTGTCAGGCGCTGGAACGGTGTCGGGGTTCCCGGGCGCGGCTTCGATCCTACAGCAGGCCCTTCTGGCGCAGGCTGACCCAGCTGCCGTTGCCCACCAGCATGTGGTCGTGCAGGGTGATGGACAGCGCCGCCACCGCCGTGGCCACCTGCGCGCACAAGGCGGCCTCGCGCTTGGCCAGGGTCTTGTCGGCGGGACCGGAGGGCACCACGCGCAGCAGCAGCAGCGCGGTGGCGTGCAGCGCCAGCGCCCGCCCCGCCACGACTTGCGACAGACGCTCCGGGTCGTCGTCCACCGCCTCGTCGGCGAGCAGGCGGTTGCGGTTGTCGAGCAGGAGCACGCGAAGCTGGCCGGGCACGGCACCGGCAAGGGCGGTGTCG
>CAXSHC010000127.1:0-1192 GCA_964236745.1 uncultured Acetobacteraceae bacterium | reverse complement strand
AGGCCCGCCTGCTGCGGCAGGAGCAGCACTGCGACCGCCTCGGGAGGAAGGCTGCCCAGGCGTTCCAGCAGCTCCGGCTCCGCGGTCAGCACCCCGGACAGGCTGCCGAAGCGGTTGATGAGCTCCTTGGCCTGCGGCTTGGTGTCGCGACGCGGGATGCCCAGGAACAGGAGCATCTCCAGGATCTCGTAGTCGGCGAGCGCTTCCGGCCCGCGCGACAGCAGGCGCTCGCGCATGCGGCCGCGATGGCCTTGCGGGCCGGTGCTCTGGAACGGGAGCGGGACGTTCGAGGCGATCACGTCGGACACCGTTCCCCTCCTGGCACTAACCAAGCGTTAGATTGCATGGCGCGGGCGTCGAAGATCAAGCGCAAAGCCTGGTTGAGCATGGAGCCTTACGCGGATTGAGGCGGGCGGCGGAGGCGCCTAGATAGGGTCAGGCATGGATAGCTATCTCGAACGGTTGAACCCGGAGCAGCGCGAGGCGGTCGAGGCGCTGGACGGCCCGGTGCTGGTGCTGGCCGGCGCCGGCACCGGCAAGACGCGGGTGCTGACCACGCGCTTCGCCCACATCCTGCTGAGCGGGCGCGCCTCGCCGGGGCAGGTGCTGGCGGTGACCTTCACCAACAAGGCGGCGCGCGAGATGCGCGAGCGGGTCGGGCACCTGTTGCAGCGGCCGGTGGAAGGGCTGTGGCTCGGCACCTTCCACGCGCTGTGCGCCCGGATGCTGCGACGGCACGCCGAGTACGTGGGGCTGACCGCGAGCTTCACCATCCTGGACACCGACGACCAGCTGCGGCTGCTCAAGCAGGTGATGGAGCTGCACCGGATCGACGCCAAGCGCTGGCCGCCGCCGGGGCTAATGGGGGCGATCCAGCGCTGGAAGGATCGCGGGCTGACCCCAGACCGCATCACGGCGTCGGAAGACACCGACTTTGCCGGCGGCAAGGCCCGCCAGATCTATGCCGACTACCAGGAGCGGCTGCGCCAGCTCAACGCGGCCGATTTCGGCGACCTGATGCTGCACATCGTGGAGATCCTGCGCACCCGGCCGGACGTGCTGGCGCAGTACCATCGCAGCTTCCGCTACATCCTGGTCGACGAGTACCAGGACACCAACACCATCCAGTACCTTTGGCTGCGGCTGCTGGCGCAGTGCGAAGGCATGCCCTCCAACATCTGCTGCGTCGGCG
>CAXSHC010000126.1:0-8067 GCA_964236745.1 uncultured Acetobacteraceae bacterium | reverse complement strand
CAACGCGTCGCGCACACAGCTGCTCAACGTGCATGCGGTGGATTGGGACGACGACCTGCTCGACCTGTTCGACGTGCCGCGTGCCTGCCTGCCCCGCGTGCTGCCATCCACCGGCCCGTTTCCGACGGTGCGCGGGCTGTCGCCGTTGCGCGACGGCACGCCGGTGGGTGCCGTGATGGGTGACAGCCACGCGGCCCTGTTCGGCCACGGTGCGTTGTCGCAGGGGCAGGGGCAGGTGAAGGCGACCTACGGCACCGGCTCTTCGGTGATGGGGCTGATCGACCGGCCGGTCGATCTGCAGGCCGGGCTGTGCTTGACCATCGGCTGGATGACGGACCGCCCGGCCTATGCTGCGGAAGGCAACATCCGTTCGGCCGGCTCGACCCTGCGCTGGATTGCCGGGATCCTCGGGCTCGAGGTGCCGGCGCTGGTGGCGATGGGGCTGGCCTCGCGCAGCGACGGGGTGGCGCTGGTGCCGGGCTTCGGCGGCCTGGGCGCACCCTGGTGGGATCGCGACGCGGTCGGGCTGCTGACCAACCTCACGCTCGGCACCACGCGCGATGCCATTGCGCGGGCGGCGGTGGAAAGCGTGGTGTTCCAGGTCGCCGACGTGGTCGAGGCGATCGCGCACAGCGTCGATGGCGGTCCGACCCGCACCGACGGGCTGATGCAGATGCAGGCGGACCGGCTTGGCTGCACGATCCTGCGCGCACGTGAGCCGGAGCTGTCCGCGCTGGGTGCCGCGCACCTGGCCGGGCTGTCGGCCGGGATATGGTCGCGTGCGGCACTGGAAACGCTGCCACGGCCGCGCGACCGTTTCGAGAACAGGCCGTATCGGGACAAGGACGGAGACAGCCGGCATTGGCGCGCTGCGGTGGCACGCGCCTCAAGCCGGCGGATCGGGGAAACCGCATCATGAGCACCAGCACCGCCGGACCGCCTGGACTGCAAGCCGTCGCTGCCGCAGCGCCGCGCCGAACGCTGGCCTCGCTGCTGAGCGGCGCCCAGGGGCCGCTGATCGGGCTGCTGCTGCTGTGCGTCGTGTTTTCCCTGACCACGAGCGTGTTCCTGACGCTGCGCAATGCCCTGAACGTGGTGGACCAGGTCACCACGCTGGGCATCCTGGCGCTCGGCATGACCGGGGTCATCATCATCGGCGGCATCGACCTGTCGGTGGGGTCGATCCTGGCGCTGTCGATCATGGTGCTGGGCTGGCTGCCGCAGGCCTACAGAGTCCCGTTCCCGGTGGCGCTGGTGTTGTGCATCGGCACCGGCGGGATCTGCGGCATCGTCAACGGGCTGCTGGTGACGCGCGCGCGCCTGCCGGCGTTCATCGCCACCCTGACCATGATGTCGGTGGCGCGCGGGCTCGCCAACATCACCACCGACGGCCAGCAGGTGGTCGGCTATCCGGACTGGTTCACGGCCCTCGCCACGGAACGGCATCTCGGCGTCCTGTCCGCCACCGTCGGGATCTTCGCCCTTCTGGCCATCGGCGCCTGGGTGTTCCTGCGCTACCGCGCGACCGGGCGCAGCCTTTATGCGATCGGCGGCAGCGCGGAGGTGGCGCGGCTGGCCGGCATCCCGGTGCGCAAGCTGACTGTCGCGGTCTACGCGGCTTCCGGGCTGCTGGCTGGCGTCGCGGCGGCGGTGATGGCGGCGCGGCTCGACAGCTCGCAGCCTTCCGCCGGCCTCGGCTACGAGCTCGACGCGATCGCCGCGGTGGTGATCGGCGGCGCCAGCCTGTCGGGCGGCATCGGCTCGGTCGCCGGCACCGTGGTCGGCGTGTTCATCATCGGCGTGCTGCACAACGGCCTCAACCTGGTCGGCATCTCGCCCTTCATCCAGCAGGTCGTGATCGGCGTCGTGATCGCGGTCGCGGTCACGTTCGACACGCTGCGTCGCCGGACGTAGCGGGTTTCACCAAGGGGCGGTCAACGCCCGCGCATCATCGGGAACAGGAAGCACAATGTCCAAGATCACCAGTATCGTTGCCAGCCTCGCCGCCGCCGCCCTGCTGGGCGCGGCACCCGCGATGGCGCAGACCAGGCCGACGATCGGCCTGGCGGTGGCCAACCTGCAGGCCGACTTCTTCAACCAGATCAAGCAGGCCGCCACCGCGGAAGCCAGAGCCAAAGGGGCCGACCTGGTGGTGGTCGATGCCCACGGTGATTCTGCGACCCAGGTCAACCAGATCCAGGACCTGATCACCCGGGGGGTCAAGGCGATCATCTACATCCCGGCCGGTGCCACGGCGGCCGGCGTGCCGGTGCGCGCGGCGCAGGCGGCGCACATCCCGGTGATCGCGGTGGACCGCAACGCGCCGGACGCGCCGGGCAACACCTTTATCGCCTCCGACAGTGTCGCCGCGGCGCACACGCTGGGCGACTACGTTTGTAAGCAAACCGGCGGCAAGGGGCACGTGGCGATCATCCAGGGCCAGATCGGCACCACCCCGGAGATGGACCGCGACAAGGGCTTCATGGCAGCGCTCGCCAACTGCTCGGGCCTGACCGTGGTGGCCAAGCAGGCCAGCCAGGAATGGTCGCAGAGCGAGGGCTTCTCCATCGCCCAGGACATGCTGCAGCGCCACCCCGACATTTCCGTGTTCTTCGGTCGCGCCGACGGCCTGGCGCTGGGCGCCGCACAGGCGGTGAAGGTGGCCAACCTGGATCATCCGGTGATGGTGGTCGGCTTCGACGGCGATGTGGCCGGGCTGAAGGCGGTGCAGAAGGGCACCCTGGCCGCGACCATGGCGCAGAAGTCGCAGTTCATGGGCCGGCTGGCGGTGGACAGCGCGCTCGACCTGATCGCCGGCAAGCCGGTCCCGGCGCAGCAGCTGCAGCAGGCCGACCTCGCAACCAAGGCCAACGTCACGCCCTTCATCGCCCACCATCCCTGAGGCGAATAACGGGCGGCGTCCCGGGCAGGAGGAGGAGCGCATCATGCGACTGAGCGTCCGGGGACTAGGCAAGTCCTTCGGCAGCGTGACGGTGCTGCAGGGCATCGACCTGGACGTGCGCGAAGGTGAGCTGGTCGCACTGCTTGGCGAGAACGGGGCGGGCAAGTCGACCTTGTCCTCCATCATCTCCGGCCTGATCCCGCCAGATGCCGGCACCATGCTGTGGGAAGGAGCCCGTTACGCGCCCGTGTCGCCTGGCGACGCGATCGCGCACGGGCTCGGGCTGATCCATCAGGAGATGCGCCTGCTGCCCGACCTGTCGATCGCGGAGAACGTGTTCGTCGGCCGGCTGCCGATGAGGAACGGCGCGATCGACCGCGCCTTCATGAACCGGCGTGCCGGCGAGCACCTGCGGGCACTCGGGCTTGCGGTGTTGCCGACCCGTCTGGTGCGCGGCCTGTCGGTGGCGGCGCAGCAGCAGGTGGAGATCGCCAAGGCGCTGACGCTGGGGGCGCGCCTGCTGATCCTGGACGAGCCGACCGCGGCACTGGGGCTGGCCGAGACCGAGCAGTTGTTCGCGCAGATCCGCCGGCTCAAGGCGGAGGGCGTGTCGTTCATCTATGTCAGCCACCGACTGGAAGAGATCGCGCGGATCGCCGACCGCGTGGTGGTGCTGCGCGATGGCCAGCTGGTGGCGACGCACGACACGGCGCAGGTACCGGTCGACACCCTGCTCCGCGACATGGTCGGCCGCTCGATCGACCGCATCTTTCCCATCATGCGCGCCCCCACCGCGGCGGAGGTGATCCGGGTGGACGCGCTGAGCTCGGCCACCGGCGTGTTCCGGGATGTCAGCTTCGCGGTCGCGGCGGGCGGGGTGCTGGGCATCGCCGGCATCGTCGGCGCCGGGCGCACGGAGCTGGTGCGCGCGATCGCAGGCGTGGATCCGGTCGCGTCCGGGCGCATCGTGCTGGACGGCACGCCCCTGCGGCTCGGCCGGCCGGACGAGGCGATCCGGCGCGGCATCGTGCTGGTGCCGGAGGACCGCAAGGGCCAGGGCGTGGTGCTGGACCATTCGATCGCCGACAACCTGGCGCTGGGCAACGCCGACCGGCTATCGCGACGCGGCTGGCTGATGCCCGATACGGTGCGGTCGTTCGCGGCCGGCCTGGTGCAGCGTCTGGCGGTGAAGGGACGGCCGGAGCAGAGCGCGCGGTCGCTGTCGGGCGGAAACCAGCAGAAGGTGGTGATCGCCCGCTGGGTAGCGCGCTCGCCACGCGTGTTCATCCTCGACGAGCCGACGCGCGGCATCGACATGGGCGCGCGGGCGGCGATCTACGAGGTGATCGCCGCCCTGGCCGCCGAAGGCATGGCGGTGATCGTGGTGTCGTCGGATCTGGAAGAGGTGCTGGGTTTGGCGCACCGGGTGATGGTGCTGGCTCGCGGCCGGCAGATGGGCGTACTGCCGCGGGCCGAGGCCAGCAACGTCCGGGTGATGGAACTGGCGACGTCGTAGGAGCGAGATGATGGATCTGTTCAGTCTGTCCGGCGACGTCGCGTTCGTCACCGGTGCCGGAAGCGGAATCGGCCAGCGTATCGCGGTCGGGCTGGCGGAGGCCGGCGCAGATGTCGGCTGCTTCGACATGGCATCCAGTCCCGGCCTCGCGGACACGGTCGCCCGTATCGAGGCGCTCGGACGACGGGCCGTCGCCCTGCACGGCGACGTGACAGACGAGGCGTCGGTCACGGCCGCCATCGACACGCTGCGGCTATCGCTTGGCACGCTGTCGGTGGCGATCAACTGCGCCGGTATCGCCAACGCAGCACCGGCGGAGGAGATGAGCCGCGCGCAATGGCAGCGCATGTACGACGTCAACGTCACCGGCCTGTTTCTGTGCTGCCAGGCGGAAGCGCGGGCGATGCTGGCGGCCGGAAGCGGCTCGATCGTCAACATCGCCTCCATGTCGGGCGTCATCGTCAACCGTGGCCTGATGCAGGCGCACTACAATTCGGCCAAGGCCGCGGTCATCCATCTGTCGAAGAGCCTGGCGATCGAATGGGCGCAGCGCGGGGTGCGGGTGAACGCGATCAGCCCGGGCTACACTGCGACGCCGATGAACACCCGACCCGAGATGGTGCACCAGACCAGGGCATTCGAGGAGCAAACCCCGATGGGACGGATGGCAAGCGTCGACGAACTGGTCGGCCCTGCCGTATTCCTGTCCTCCAAGGCAGCGTCCTTCTGCACCGGGGTCGACCTGCTGGTCGATGGCGGCTTCTGCTGCTGGTGAACGGGAAGGTCAATGGCACGATCCGACGAACTGAGACTGATCGCCCGGGTCGCGCGCATGTACCACCTCGACGAGATGAAGCAGTCGGAGATCGCAGAGAAGGTTCGCATTTCACAGGCCGGCATCTCGCGCCTGCTGAAACGGGCGCGCGAAGAGGGCCTGGTCCGGATCACCGTCGACGCACCATCCGGCACCTATCCCGAGCTGGAAGAACGTTTGGCGCAACGCTATGGGCTGTCGGAAGTCGTGGTGGCCGAATGCGTCGAAGATCGCGAGGAGCAGATCCTTTCGCGGATCGGTGAGGCGGCGGCCCAGTATCTGGAAGCCACGCTGCAGCCCGGCGAGATCATCGGCATCTCGTCCTGGAGCGAAAGCCTGTTGCGCATGGTCGACAATCTGGGACCTGCCAGGCGCGCGCAGGCGTCTCGCGTCGTGCAGATCCTGGGCGGTATAGGTAATCCTGGTGTGCAACATCATGCGACTGCGCTTACCACCCGTCTGGCACGACTGACCGGAGCCGAGCCGATGCTGCTGGCCACGCAAGGCGTCGCAGGATCGGTCGAGGCCAAGCACGCGCTGATCTCCGAACCCTATGTTGCCTCGACGATGGCGGAGTTCGGGCGCATCACCATGGCGCTGGTGGGCGTGGGCGGAATAGAACCATCGAAGCTGTTGGCAGACAGCGGCAACATCTTCACGCCGACGGAACTGCAGGAGCTGGTGTCGCTGAACGCTGTTGGCGACCTGTGCCTGCATTTCTTCGACAGCATGGGCCGGCCGATCCGTTCGCCGATCGACGGGCGGGTCATCGGCATCACGCTGGAGCAGCTCCGCGCCATTCCGCGCGTAGTCGCGGTTGCGGGCGGTGCGCGCAAGCGGCAGGCGTTGCTGGGCGCCTTGCACGGCCGGTTGATCGACGTGCTCGTCACCGATCAGTTTACCGCCGCACGGCTCGACACCGTGCCAGAACGAGGAGAGCCTTCATGAGCCTTGCTGGAAAAGTCGCTGTTGTCACAGGCGCCAGCCGAGGCATTGGCGCCGCCATCGCTGCTCGCCTGGCACGAGACGGAGCCGCGGTAGTGCTGAGCGCCAACGAGCCCGCGGTCCACGCGGTGGCGCACAGCATCAAAGAGCAAGGCGGCCAAGTGCTGGCGGTCGAGGCGGACGTCACCGCGGCTGCTGACGTAGCGCGGCTCTACGACCAGGCTGAACGGGCGTTCGGGCGGGTGCATATCTCAGTGCAGAATGCCGGCGTCATCACCATCGCCCGCGTCGAGGATCTCGACGAGGCAGCCTGGGACAAGGTGATGGCGGTAAACACCAAAGGCGTGTTCCTGTGCTGCAAGGAAGCCATCGCGCGGATCCGGAAGCATGGCCAGGGTGGGCGGCTGATCAACACCGCATCCGGGCAGGCGCGGCAGGGGTTTATCTTCACACCGCATTATGCAGCGAGCAAGTTCGGCGTGGTAGGAATCACGCAAAGCCTGGCCAAGGAAGTTGCCAAGGAGGCCATCACCGTCAATGCTTTCTGCCCCGGTATTATTGAGACTGACATGTGGGCGTACAACGACCAAGCCTGGGGCAAGCTGCTCGGCGACTATGCCCCCGGTGAGTTGATGAAGGAGTGGGTGGAGAACATTCCCATGGGCCGCGCTGGACAGGGCAATGATGTCGCGGGGCTTGTGTCGTTCCTGGCAGGTCCGGATGCGAGCTACATTACTGGACAAACCATCAATGTCGACGGTGGCCTTATCATGTCTTAGAGCCTAGCTCGGATTGTTTCAAAATTAGGCGGTATGACATGAGCCTGACGCTGGCGATGTAGAGCCAGGTGACCGCGCTCTCGATCGTCCTTCCCACATCTTTGGTCAGGTGGGTGGGTGCGGCTCAGCGATGCTGCATCAGAGTTCGATGAGGGTGATGTCTGTCTGCATACTGCTGCAGCCAGGAGCAGGTCCCGATACTCCTCAATCCACGGCGGACGCAGGTCGCCGCCCTTGGGACGCGGTGCCAGTAGGCCTTCCGTCCGCCCGGCTTGCCTCCAGCGAACCGCGGTCGCCATTGCCACTCCAAAATGCTGGGTAACGGCATTACGGGACATGCCACCGTTTAGAGCCGTGATCACCTGGCTATGCAGATCCTGCGATAATGTCCGTACCATCTATGCTGGCCTCCAATCCAGCCAGCACGGAGAGTCACATCACTACCGCGTCAAGAAGTAGTTTTGGATCGGGGTGGTTGACTTAAGAATGCCTAACAGAACTGCCTGATCTGGTTGAGGCACACGAGGGCGCAGCCGAGGATGAAGGCCAGGAAGATGTCGGCGCGGCGTTCGTAGCGCACGCCCAGGCGCCGGAAGCGGTTCAGCCAGGCATGCGTGCGTTCCACCACCCAACGGTGACGTCCAAGGCGTTGGCTGTTGTCCACGCCACGCCTGGCGATACGGGACTGGATGCCACGGACGTGGCACTCCTGGCGGCAGCGCCGGCAGTCGTAGCCCTTGTCAGCATGCAGCTTGTTGGGCCGTCGTCGCGGTCGGCTGCGCTTTCCGTTCCTCACCGGAGGAATGTCATCCAGCGTCGGCGCCAGCATGCGGCTGTCGTGCTGGTTGGCCGGTCCGATCAGCACGCCAAGTGGCGTGCCTCTGGCATCGACCGCGATGTGGCGCTTGCTACCCGGCTTACCCCGATCCGTCGGGTTTGGTCCGGTAGCCGATCAACGCATGCGTTGATCCCTTTTTGCCTGCACAGACGCACTGTCCAGAGCGGCACGGCGCCAGTCGAGCTGTCCTGCCGCGTGCAGGCGCTCCAGCAGCACTTGGTGATCGTGTCCCGTGACGTGGTGTAGCAGCGTCACTGTGGCTGCCCTGGATGG
>CAXSHC010000125.1:0-8127 GCA_964236745.1 uncultured Acetobacteraceae bacterium | reverse complement strand
CCCCCAGCGCGTCCTCCAGTGCCCTGAGCGTGTCGACGTCGAGGTCGTTGGTCGGCTCGTCGAGCAGGATGACGTTGCTTTCCTGCTTCAGCATCTTGGCCAGGTGCACCCGGTTGCGCTCGCCGCCGGACAGGATGCCAACCTTCTTCTGCTGGTCGGAACCCTTGAAGTTGAACGCGCCGACATAGGCCCGGCTCTGCACCGCGCGTTTGCCGAGATAGATCACGTCGGTGCCGCCGGAGATCTCCTCCCAGACCGACTTGGTGTCGTCGAGCGAGTTGCGGCTCTGGTCCACGTAGCCGAGCTTCACCGTGTCGCCGACCTTGAGCGCACCGCCGTCGGGGGAGTCGTCGCCGGTGATCATCTTGAACAAGGTGGACTTGCCGGCGCCGTTCGGCCCGATCACCCCGACGATGCCACCGGGAGGCAGCTTGAAGTCGAGGTCCTCGATCAAAAGCCGGTTGCCGTAGCCCTTCCGCAGCTGGTCCGCCTGGATCACGGTGCCGCCCAGGCGCGGACCCGGCTGGATCACGATGTCGGCGGTGCCGCCAGCGCGGTCGTGGCTTTGCGCCAGCATCTCCTCGTACTTCTGGATGCGGGCCTTGTTCTTGGCCTGCCGTGCCTTGGGGCTGGCGCCGATCCATTCCTGCTCGGCGGCCAGCGCGCGGCTCCGGGCACTTTCCTCCTTTTCCTCCTGCTGCAGGCGCTTGCGCTTCTGGGTCAGCCACGAGGAATAGTTACCCTCGAACGGATAGCCGCGGCCGCGCTCGATCTCCAGGATCCAGTTGGTGACGTTGTCCAGGAAGTAGCGGTCATGGGTGATCACCATGACGGTGCCCTCGTAGTCGCGCAGCGTGCGCTCCAGCCAGGCGACACTTTCGGCGTCGAGATGGTTGGTCGGCTCGTCGAGCAACAGGATGTCCGGGCGCTCCAGCAGCAGCCGGCACAGCGCCACCCGGCGGCGCTCGCCGCCGGACAGGGTGGTGACAGCACTTTCCGCCGGCGGGCACGCCAGCGCGCCGAGTGCTATCTCGATCTTGCGGTCGAGCTCCCAGCCGTCCTTGGCCTCGATCTCCTCCTGCAGCGTCGACTGCTCGGCCAGGAGGTCGTTCATCTCGTCCTCCTCCATCGGCTCGGCGAAGCGGTTGGAGATCTCGTTGAACCGGTCAACCGCCAGCTTCAGGGTGCCGAAGCCCAGCGCCACGTTCTCCCCCACGGTCAGGGTTTCGTCGAGCTTGGGCTCCTGCTCCAGGTAGCCGATGCGTATGCCTTCCGCCGCCCAGGCCTCGCCGCCGTACTCTTTCTCGATCCCGGCGATGATCTTGAGCAGGGTAGACTTGCCGGCGCCGTTCACGCCCAGCACGCCGATCTTGACGCCCGGCAGGAAGCTCAGGGTGATGCCCTTGAACACCTCGCGTCCGCCCGGAAACGCCTTGGTCAGGTCCTTCATCACGTAGACATACTGGTAGGCGGGCATGACGGGCTCCCGGAAACAGGATGGGCGATCGGCTTGGGGTGCGCTTGGGGCGCGCGACGGGCACCGGATGGCGGACCTGCGCCCGGCAGGACTTGAACCCGCAACCAAGCCGTTATGAGCGGCCCGCTCTAACCAGTTGAGCTACGGGCGCGCAGGGCGTCGCATGAGATCGCGCAAACGCCGGGATTTGGCAAGGTGCCGCGCTTGGCAAGACCGGTTCGCGCCGATACGGTTCGGCCCCGATACAAGGCAAGGCAGCGCAGCGATGGACGTGTCCAAGATCAGCACCGGCAAGGACGTCCCCTGGGACATCAACGTGGTGGTCGAGATCCCGCAGGGCTCGTCGGTGAAGTACGAGCTCGACAAGGACAGCGGGGCGATCTTCGTCGACCGGTTCCTGTTCACCCCCATGGCCTACCCGGCCGCCTACGGCTTCATCCCCGGCACGCTGTCCGCGGATGGCGACCCGGCCGACGCGCTGGTGCTGGCGCCGGCACCCGTGGTGCCGGGTGCCGTGATCCGCGCCCGCCCGATCGGCATGCTGAAGATGGAGGACGAAAGCGGCCAGGACGAGAAGATCATCTGCGTGCCGCACGACAAGATGCACACCCAGTTCACCGAGATCCACGAGGTGATGCAGCTGCCCGAGATCACCCGGCAGGTGATCGAGCACTTCTTCACCCGCTACAAGGACCTGGAGCCGGGCAAGTGGGTCAAGGTGACCGGCTGGGCCGGACGCGAGGAAGCGGGACAGGTGATCCGCGAGGCGCTCGCCGCGTTCGGAACCTGAGCGCCTACGCCGCCGCGATGGTTTGCTGGATCAGCGCCTCGTAGTTGAGGAGGTAGTCGCCCATCGACAGGGTCCGCTCCGCGTCCTTGCGGGCGGCGCGTCGCAGGCGTTGCGACAGCGTCCTGTTCTCCAGGATTTCCAACACGCCGTCGGCGAGCGCCTCGGGGTCGTGGAACGAGACCAGCAGCCCGTTCTTGTTGTGCCGGATGAACTCCTGCACGGGCCCGGTGTCGCTGCCGACGATGGCGCAGCCAGACGCCAACGCCTCGCGCAGCGACCACGAGGCGACGAACGGGTAGGTCAGGTAGACATGCGCGTCCGAGCGCTTCAGCAGTTCGGCATAGCTGAGGTAGTCCAGCTTGCCGACGAAGTGCACCCGCGACAGGTCGAGCCGGGGCCCGAGCTGTGCCGTGAAGATCTCGCGCCAGCATCCCGAAGCAAGCCTGGCGCCGTAGCTGACGCCGTCGCCGCCGACCACGATCACCCGCGCGTCCGGACGCCCGTCCAGGATCCGCGGCAGGGCGCGCATGAAGCTGTGAAAGCCGCGATACGGCTCCAGGTCGCGCGCCACGTAGGTGACGAGCTTGTCGCCTGGCCGCACCAGAACGCCGCGCAGCAGGAAGTCCTTGCGCGCCAACGACGGGTCGGGCGCGCAGGCGACGAGGTCGACCCCCTCGTTCAGCACCGAGATGCGGTCCTGCGCCCAGTCCGGATAGGTCGACTTCTGGAACAGGGTCGGCGTCTGTCCGCGGCCGATGTTGTTCAGCGCCAGCAGGTTCACCGCGTTCTTGGCTCGCACGCGCGGGAACATCGCCGGATCGTCGGGAAATTCCGGGTCGAAGCCGACGTCGAACTTGTCCGTGTGATAGTAGAATTCGAGATAGCCCAGCATCGGTGTGTCCGGATAAACGTCGGACAGGTTGAGCAGCTCGCCCCAGCCGTGATGGCCGATGATGATGTCGGGCTCGAAGCCGAGGGCCTTCAGGCTGCGCGCGGTCTGGGCCACCATCTCGGCGCGCAGCATGGCGAGCTCGAACTCCTGCGCCGCCGGATGGGTGCCGGGTGTGACGCCACGCGGCAGCTTGTAGAAGGCGCGACGCACGCCTGGCAGCACGTTGCTGTTCGGCTCGCTGATGAACACCACCTCGTGCTCACCCTGCCGGGTGAGGTGGCGGACCAGGTGCAGGAACTGGCCCGGGAAGTTCTGGTGGACGAACAGATATCGCAAGACGCAGCCTGACACTGGTTCGATGGCGACGACGATGGCGATGCCGCCGCACATCGACAGGAAGCACGGGTGGAGCGCGGCCGGGAAGTCAGGCCGCTCGACACCGCATCGTGCCCATGCGCAGATTTATGAACCGATAACAAACCTGTCGCATAGGTGCCGGGTGCGGCATCCAAGGGTCATCGCCGTCCCTTGCTTCCCGTCTTGGCCGTCTTGGCCGCCGGCGCGGTCCGGCCGGAAGACCGCGCCGACGCGCCACGCGCGGGCGGTGCGGGAGGAAGCGACTTCTCGGCTTTTGCCTTGGCGGCGACTGGCCGCGCCGGCTCAGGACGGGTCGGCTCGGGACGGGCCGGCTCAGCACGGGCCGGGCGGCGCGGCGCCTTGCGTGCCGACGGCTGCGGCTCGGATGGGCGGTCCATCGCGGCGGCTCCGCCCGACGCGTCGGCGCCGCCGAGCGGCAGGATCTCGACCAGGAATGCTTCAAGCGGCGCCAGGCTCGCCGTTTCGGCCGTTTCCGTGGCGTCCACCGGGCCGATCGCGGTGCCGTCGGTGAAGGTGGCGCTGAGGCGCACCTCGTAGCGCTCCGACGCGTCGTTCTTCAGGCGGACCCGAAGCCCCAGGATCGGCAGCGCCATGCCGCGCGAGCCGCAATAGGTGCCGCCTTCCGCCCAGGGCGACAGCCAACCCTTGCCCAGCACGGCCTGGTACTCGATGTCGGCGGGCTCCACGAAGCGGCTCGGCGCAATCGCGAAGCCCTCGATCCAGTTCTGGCTGCCGCGCACGCCCATCCAGTCGCCGAGACGGGTCAAGACATCACCGCGGCGCTGCACGTGCGCCGCCACTTCCGGCTTGCCCGGCGGCTCTGCGGGCGGCGCGGGAGCGGCGACCTCCGCGGGCGGCGGTGCCGCCGCCGGCGCCTGCACGCTGGCCTGCGCCGGAGCGGCCGGGGACGCCTCGCTCAACCGCAGCACCTGCAGCTTCGGCGCCTCGGCCGTGCTGTTCACCGTCTGGTAGATCGTCACCAGCACCTGGGACGGCGCCCCTTTGACGCGTACCAGGGCGGCGTTGCCTTCCCCGCCCAGCCACCCGTCGGCATCAAACGTGCTGATCGACAGCGAGTCGGCCCGGGCGGTGGGCGGCCGGGTGATGCGCACCCCGGGAAGCCCGGTCTGCGGATCCGCCGGCGTCCCGCCAGGACTGTGGAACACGCAGAACAGCCCGGGATCGAGCAGCATCAGGTGGCCGGACACCTTGAGCTCCGTCACCATCTTCTGGTTCGATGTCGGACTGGACTGCGACATAGGCGGTGTTTCCGTTCCTGCCTGCCCGACACGGGCGGGTTAGCGTGCTGGTGTGCGATGGTGCGACGGTGGGGGCCGCGCCGCAATGGGCTGCATGGCAGCCGACGGTGGCGGAATGACGGCGGAATGACGCTGGCACAGGCGCAGAAGGAGGAGGTTCAGTTCCGGGATCGGCAGCCCGAGCGGGAGCACCGCGCCGCGGCCGGTGCGCCGTATGCGTTCCGCCGGGGCGCCCAGGTCGAACGCGGCGACGGGAAGGCCTGCCCGCCACGCGAGCCCCAGGGTGAAGCACCAGGTTTCCGGCCACACCGACGGCAGCAGCGCCAGGTCCGCTTCCTGGGCGCGTATCAGCGCCACCGCGTCCTCCTCGCGATATTCACCGGTCACGAACGCGCAGCCCGCGTCCATCAGCGCCATGTCGTCGGGGGTGTGGCCTACCACCACGAACTCGATCGGCAGCTGCCTTGCGCGCGCGTCGGCGAGGCAGGCCTGCAGCACCTCGAAGCCCTTCTCGCGCCCGATGCCGCCGATCACCACGATCCTGGCCATGCGAGGCTGCCCGGCAGCGGCGGCGTTGGCGGCGGCGGGGCGGCCGGACGTCCCACCCGACCTCGGCGCCAGCGACGATACCGCGGCGAGCCGTTCCAGCGACAGGTCCGGCCGGTCGTCCTCCCAGGGCACCACTTCGGCGCGCAGCCGGGGGAAATGCCGTGCCATCCGGTTCGCTGCGTCCTGCGAGGGCGCCACCACCCGGCGCGCCGCCTTCAGCTCGGCCGCGGAGCGCGCCAGCAGGGCCGGCATGGAGATCTCCTCGAGCAGGTTACTGCCCTGCACCGCGATGCAGCTTTCGCAACCCGCCACGTCCGGCTCGCCGCAATAACGGCCGCCGGGACCGACCAGGGCGATGCGCTGGCAGAACCAGGCGTAGTCGTGGACATAGGCGTCGAACGGGATGCCCAGCCGAACGCACAAGGAACGGATGAGCGGGTGGTGGCCGAGCAGGTGGTGCCATTCCGCGTGCAGCACCCCTTCCGCGCCAAGCAGCGCCACCAGTGCGTCCAGCTCCGAGGGCAGGGCGTAGCGCAGGTTGGGATACGGGTCCTCGCCGGCGGCGTCGGACAGCGCCACACCGTCCGGATCCGGCCGAAGCACGATCGGGCGGATGCCCTGTGCGCGCAGCGAACGCGCCCGCTCCCCCACCACCCGCTCCACGCCCCCGCCCTGGGCATGGGTAACCAGAAGCACCGCGCGCGGCGCCATGTCGCGGTTGGCGCGGGCGCGCCTGGCCTGCACCCAGCGCGCGAGGTCCAGCCGCCGCCGCGCGGGGCCAAGCGGGTCGGCGTCGATGTGGGCCAGCACCATCTCGTCGTAGCCGGGGTGCAGGCGGTTCAGGATCAGCAGGTTGCGTCGCATCAGCTCGGTGCGCGCGGCTCCGAACGACACGTTGCCGACATGGGACACGAACACGCCGAGGGCCGCGACGTGGCGCCAGCCCAGGTGGCGGGCGCGCAGGCACCAGTCGTTCTCCTCGCCGTAGCCCTGCGCGAACAGGTCCTCGCGCAGCAGCCCGACCTGGTCGAGGCAGTCGCGACGCAGGTAAAGACAGAAGCCGTTGCCCGTCGGGATGTCGTGCACCGCGTCGCCGTTGGCGCCGGATGCCAACGCCATCAGGCGCTTGGTGGCGGAAAGGTCCGGCGCCTTGTTGCGCGCGCGATGGTCGGGATAGCTCAGAATGCTGGCATCGTTGGACAACGGCGTCGCAGTGCCGACTTCCGGAGCGCTGTAGGCGGCACGTCGCAGCGCTTCCAGCCAGCCGGGCGCCACCAGCGTGTCGCTGTTGAGCAGCACCACGTCGTGGTCCGGACAGGCGGCGATGCCATCATTGGCGCTGGCCGGAAACCCGGCGTTTTGCGCGCGCCGGATCAGCCGGATACGGCCCGCCTTGGCCATGGCCGACAGCGCCTCCACCAGGGCAGGCTCGGGCGACGCGTCCTCGACCGCCACCACCTCGGTGCCGGCCGGGACGCTGGCGAGCACGCTGTCGAGGCAGTCCAGGGTACGGCGCAGGTGGCGATACACCGGCACCACCACGCTGGCAGGGCGCGACGGGCCGATCCGCGGCGACCGACCGACCGTCCAGGCGGATACCGGCAGAAAGGGCGGCAACTCGGGTGCCACGCTGCCGGCCTGTTCGGCGCCGTCCCGGCTGCGCCTGCTGAACCGCGCCTGCAGCAGTGCCGCCGCTGCACCCGCGCGCAGCTCCAGCCCGGGATCGAGCGGGCTGCCCATCAGGGCCTGGCCGTTGGCGCCGCGCACTTCCACGGTTCCATCGAGCTGTGCCGCAGTGATGTCCGGGAACCGCAACAGCCGGGGCCGGGCCAGCGGCATGTCCGGCGACACGGTGTCGGCGAACTGCTGCATCGACGCGACCACGGAAGAACCGGAAGCCGGGATCAGCAACAGCGACGGGATGCGCTCCGGCTCGCCCGGATGCCAGACCCAGCCGTGCAGGCAGCCGTCCTGCACCTCCACGAACCCTTCCACGCGTCCGACCGCCTGGACATCGACCGGGCTGCCGAGAAGCGGCCGGCCGCCACGACATACCTCCAGGCGCCGCCCCTGCGACCAGGCACCGTCCAAAACGATCCGGTTCCTCCGGGTGCGCAGCCGGACCGCGACCCCGTCCAGCCGGACCGACAGGGCATCCCGTCCTGTCCTGCCCGAACCGGGTGCCGGCGGGCGGTCCAGGTGCAGGGTGCCGTCGCCGGACAGGCCGCACCAGCCGGGCCAGCCAGCGGCCTGGGCGATCTGACCCAGCAAGGCGTGCACCGCCTCGTCCGGAGCATTGCGGGACAAGGCTTGGCCGATCGCCGTTGCGGCCTCGTCGTGCGAGCCGGCGGCGCGGCGCGCGGCGGCGAGCGCCACCCAGCCATCCCGGAAATCGTGCTGCTGCAGCAGCGGCAGCAGCAGGCTGATCGCGCCGTGCGGATCGCCGCAGCTCAGCCGCGCCATCGCCAACGGGAAGCTGACCGTGGCCGCTTCCGGCGCCAGACGGTGGGCCCGTTCGAGCCAGCGCAGGGCCTGCCCGGGCTCGCCGCACTCAGCCGCGACCCGGCCGCGCCGGAACGAGTCCTGTGCCCGCTGCCGCGCCCATTCCCGCCAACGCGCCCGGTCCTCCTCGGAAACGCGGTGCGTTGGCAACAGGTCCGAGCCCGATTGGAACGGCGCCGGCCCGGCAGAAGGGTGCGGAAGCGGCCTAGTTCTGGCTGGCGGCACGGGCGACCGGTGCCGCTGGCGGCTGCGGGCGGGCGCCGAGACGGGCCAGCTCGGC
>CAXSHC010000124.1:1110-8134 GCA_964236745.1 uncultured Acetobacteraceae bacterium | reverse complement strand
TGTCGCCCCCGTGCATGACGGCCAGGCTCAGGCAGGAATTGATGCGCGTGCCGTTCACCAGCACCGTGCAGGCGCCGCATTGCCCGTGGTCGCAGCCCTTCTTGGTGCCGGTGAGATGAAGGTGCTCCCGCAGCGCGTCGAGCAGCGTGGTGCGGGGGTCGAGCGACAGGTCGCGCCGTTGGCCGTTCACGTCGAAGCCGACCGGCAGGAGTGCGGGATCGCCGGGTGCGCGCGCATCCTCCGACTTGGCGATGGCCGGGGCAGACGCCAGCGCCGCGGTCGCCGCACTCGCGGCAAGGACGTCGCGCCGCGAGATCTCCAGCGTGGGCAGGTTCGGCATGGTGTCTCGCTCCTTTCGGCAGGCCTACTGGCCATCGGTCGCCGCCATGTCACCGCCGACGCTCCGCGGGAGGGCCTGCGGGCGAGCGCCGCGCCCCGGAGGATAGCACGCGACCACCGCGGCTGTCGTTGAACCGTTGCCTATGGGATGCCCGGATCCGCACGGCATCCAGGCCAGCCACCCTGCGACGGCTTCCGGTGAAGCGTCGGCCAACGCCTTCTCGCCCGGGCGCGACACGCGGCGCCCCCGGCATCGCCGCCACCCCATCCGTGTCAGCTGTCATCCTCGCCGATACGCAGCCCAGTTCTGCACGCCGGTCACCCGCCCTAATCGACGTTGCAGGACATGTCGGCTCCGCACGGGCAGGAGATCCTCGGTGAGGCCGAGGCGCCGGAAGCAGCGTTCCCGCTTCTTCGTCGCGGCGTCGAGGCGACCGGCTTTCGCATCAACATCGCGTTCGGCTGGAACGCACCGGCAGGCCGCGGCGGCCCGGAGGGCATCCGCCTGCAACACAGGGGCGCGCCGAGGCTCGGCGACCACGTCTTCCATGACTTGTGCTGGCGGCATAGGCCGTCCCGCACCCGCTTGCGACGAATGCCGAGCTCACGGTCTCCAGGTTGCGAACACGCCGCACCATGTTCCCGTCGCTGCGGGAGGATGTCGAGGCGTCGCAGCGCACCGGGCGTGGCGGGACCCACCCGGCCGTCTTCCGGTTCATCAAGGCTTCATGTTTGGCGGCTAACCTGGGGTCACACCATCTCGAGACGGCGTGATCATGAACCAGCTGGACATGCCGACGAAGCGGCGGCGCAATTTTTCGCCATACGAAACGAGTCCGGCTGCGCAGGAAACGTTCGCGAAGGCACTGCAGCATCACCGATCCGGACAGCTGGCCGAGGCGGAAAACGGCTACCGCCAGGTGCTGGCCACCATGCCCCGCCACGCCGACAGCCTGCATCTGCTGGGGCTGATCGCGCAACAGAATGGCCACATCGACGCCGCGATCGGCCTGATCCAGCAAGCGATCGCGATCAACGGCACGGCGGCATCCTTCCACTGCACCCTCGGCAACGCCCTGCTGGAGAAGGGGCAAGGCAGTGACGCGCTCGCTTGCTTCCACAAGGCGATCGGCCTGGATCCGCGGCTTGTGGAAGCGCATGTCAACCTCGGCTGCGCGCTTTCCGAGGCGGGGCAGGTCGACCCTGCCATACGACATTTCCGCCTGGCCCTCGCAATCAGGCCGGACCTGGCCCTGGTGCACAACAACCTGGGCGACGCGTTGCGGCGGCAGGGCAGACTGGACGATGCGGTCGCAAGCTGCCGGAAGGCCCTGCAGCTCGACCCGGGGTATCCCGAAGCCCATGTGAACCTGGGCAGCGCCCTGATGCTGCTGGAGCGCCTCGACGACGCGGTCGCCTGCTTCCGCAACGCCCTGGCGCTCAGGCCGGACCTGGTGGCGGCGCAGATCAACCTGGGTAACGCGCTGGCGCAGCAGGAAAAGCCCGACGACGCCATCGCCTGGTTCCTCAAGGCGATCACGTTGCAGCCGAATCATGCAGACACCTACAACAACCTCGGCAAGGTGCTGATGGACCAGGCCAGGGTGGACGAGGCGGTATCCTGCTTCACTTGGGCGACCACGCTCCGGCCGGATTACTGCGACGCGCACCTCAACCTGAGCGGCGCGTTCCAGAGCCGGAGCAGGCTCGATGAAGCGCTTGTCCATGCCCGGCAGGCCGAGGCGCTGGCGCCCGACCGGATCGAGACCCTTGTCGGTCTCGGCAGCACGTTCCGCGCCCAGGGGCGCCTGGACGACGCGATCGCGTCGTTTGAACGGGCCATCGCCCGTTGCCCCGACGGCCGGCAGCTGCCGCGTATCCATGCCGATCTGGCGATGGCCCTCCTGGCCCACGGCGACTTCGAGCGCGGCTGGGAGGAGTACGAATGGCGGACGCAGGTGATGGGCCCCGGGCGAGACTTCGGCGTGCCGCAATGGCGCGGCGAGCCTGCCGTCGGCCGAACGCTGCTGGTCCACGCCGAACAAGGGTTCGGCGACACCCTCCAGTTCTGTCGCTACGCTTCCCTGGCAGCCGAGCGTGGGCTGCGTATCGTCCTGGAGGTGCAGAAGCCGCTGGTTCGCCTGCTTCGCGGCCTGCCCGGCGTCGAAAGCGTGGTCGCCCGGGGAGACGCGCTGCCGCATCATGATCTTCATTGCCCGATGATGAGCCTGCCACTGGCTCTGCACACGACGCTTGAAACCATACCGGCTCGCGCACCCTATCTGCATGCCGATGCGGACCGGGTCGCAAGCTGGAAGCGCCGCCTTGCAGCACGGGGTTGCGCAACGCCCCGGGTCGGCGTGCTGTGGGCCGGCAACTCGCACGACACGAAGCTTAGACTGGCGCTGGTGGACCGCCGCCGCTCGATCGCGCCGGCGCAGCTGGCGCCGATCTTCGATGTGCCGGGCGTGCAGTTCTTCGGACTGCAGAAGGATGGGCCGAACGCGCCCAGCGACTTCCCCTTGATCGACCTCATGAGCGAGATGGACGACTTCGCCGACACCGCGGCTCTGGTCAGCACGCTTGACCTCGTCATCGCCGTCGACTCCGCCGTGGCGCACCTGGCTGGCGCGCTGGGCCGGCCGGTCTGGCTGATGGACCGGTTCGATCCCTGCTGGCGCTGGCTGCTCGGTCGGAGCGACAGTCCCTGGTATCCGGAGCTGCGTATCGTCCGGCAGCCCACGCCGGGAGACTGGGAACCCGTCATCGCCAGGATTGCCGACGACCTGCGCGGCTTCACGGCTGCCTGGACCAGCCCCGCCGCAATCGAGACAGCGCCGTAGCCGGGTTTCCCGGCAGCGACCTTCCCGCCTTGTTCGTTGCGGTCATCCGGTGGTGTGGAAACGGCGGCATCCACCCGACAGCCGACACGAATCGGATGGCCGAGGACGCGGCAGCCGCTTTGGCCGGAACGTTCCAACACCGCATGAGGCCTGGATGCGCCCGCGCACGCCGCCTCAGCGGCGGAAGTTGCTTGAACGTTTCGCGACGGATGCTGTGCCGACGGCCGGGAATGCTGCCAGGCTTCCCGTCGACCCGCGCTGGTCAAACCAAACGAGGTCGGCGCCCGCCACATTCAGGCCGAGGCTGACAAACCGGTTTTTGCCCCCGCTTTTCCGGCAGAACAGGCCAGGCACGCCTTCATCCAGGCGCACGCCCGCGATCAGGCGCGACACCCCGGCGACACGTTGGACGGCGCGTCGCCGATCGCCATCCGCGCCGCAACAACGGCCGGCCCGGCTGCCTAGTCATGCAGGCCGCCGGGCCAAAGGGTCACGTGTAGAAACGCCGCCTCAGGCGGCGAGCCGCGACGCTTCCGCTAACCCGCCCGCATCCGCCGGATAGTCCAGCGTCCCGGTCACGACTACCTCCAGGAAGCAGTCGGCGTCCGTGGCGGCGGCAAGCGTCAGCGCCGCGTCGCCATCGGTCCAGCGCCGGCCTTGTTCGAGCGCGTGCCAACCGGAACCGTCCAGCGCTGCCGCGTCGAGCGCGTGGTCGTCCAGCCCCTGCCACAGGACCAGGCGCTCGACCTGCACGCCGAGCCGGCGGCGATCGTCGACAAAGGCGCCGATCGAGCGTGCCGGAACCGCGTGGCGCGATCCGAGCGCCACCGCACGGCGTCCGCGCGGTACGGGAAAGAAGTGCCGTGCCCCGTCGAGCCAGCGCGGCCGCACGTCGCTGCCGTCGTCGAGCTGCACGCAAAGCGCCGGATCGTGCTGCGTTTGCGCCCGATGCGGACGAGCAGGCAGGCCGAGCAGATCGGCACGCCGGTCGAGCCGCTGCCAGATCGGCTCCACCTCGTCCCGGGCGGTCGCGAGCGGGGCGCAGGCGTCGAGCTCCCAGCCATCCCGCACCCCTGCCGACAGGTTCGGCACCAGCGACACGACCCCGCTGTTGCTGAAGCTGCCGCGGTTGCCGGTGTCGAGGTAGCTTTCGGTGGCGAGGCCTTCGGAGATCAGCACGCCGTGCCGCTCCAGCTCGATGTGGTAGTAGCTGTAGCTGCCGATGCCGCGGTCCTCGACGATGCTGCGGCCGTTGACCAGCATGCGCGCCGGAACCAGGCACCCTTCGACAAAGATGCAGTGCTCGGCGGTGACGAGCAGGTCGCGATGCGGCGTGGCCTCGCCGAACGCGCCGGCGATGATGCGCACCGGATGCTGTTCGGTGGACGCGACCGTCGCCGCGTCAAGATGGCGGCCGCCGACCCAGGTGATGGGCCGGAACACAATTTCGCCCGCTTCCAGCACCGCGACGCGGTCGCGGATGCCGGCCGCGTGCCGCTCGAACAGCATTTCGACCGCGACCTCTCCCCCTTCGGCGAGGATGCGCGTGCCGGCCAGGAAGCAAGTGGCGGTCAGCACGGTGCTCGCAGTGGCGGGCGTGGTGCCGGACACGCCGTCCGACACGCTGAGGCTCAGGGTGGTGCTGACCGACTTGGTGGCGCTGGTCGGCGTGAACACCACGGCTTCGAGGTTGGCGTTGAAGGCGGAAACGCTGCTGGCGGTCAGGGTGTAGACGCCGGCGGTGCTGGTTTCGGTCAGGCCGGTGCCGCTGAGCTTGCCGTTCGCGTCCGTGACCGCGCCCGCGCTGCTGGTCAGGGTGATGGTCGCGGTCATGGTCGGGTTGGAATGCGCGTCCGCCACCTGCGCCGCCGAGAATGGCTGCACCGCGGTGGTGCCGCTGGTGGACGCGGTGGCGGTGGTGCCGGTGAGCTGCGGGTTGGCCGAGCCGATCGCCATCTCGACGATGCCGCTGGACGGCGTCTGGTACGAGAACGCGGCACCCGGGCCCGTGGTGATGCTGTGGCTGGCATTGCCGCTGGAAGCGGTTGAGCTGATGGTGCCGCTGACGGTGACCGTGGCGCTGTCGCCGGAGGACAGGTTGATGTTGCTGAGGTTGATGTTGCCGGTGCCCGTCTGGGTCTGGAGGTCGTCCTTGACCGACCAGGTCACCCCGGTCTCGACCGCGGACGCGTTGTCCAGCAGCGTGATCTGCGACGACCCGTTCGGGCCGCTGTCGGTGATCGTGTAGGTGTAGGTGAACTTGTCGCCCGGCAGCAGCTTGTAGTTGCTGGCATCCGTTGCGTTCGGATAGGTGATGGTCGGCGCCGAAACCGACAGGTTGATCGGCAAGGTTACCGACAGGTTCTCGATCTCGTGGATGTCGTTGGAGCCGCCGGTGCTGGCGGCGAAGCCGAGATAGAAGTTGCTCGGCAGGGTCTGGGCGACCGACAGGTTGGTAATCACCTCCGTGAAGGTGCTGCCGCCGTCGGTGCTGACGAACACCGACAGGCTTTCGTGCGAGCTGTCGATCTTGAGCAGGTTGATCTTGACCGTGCGGGTGCCGTCGATCCCGGCGGCGAAGGCGTTGGTGCTGAGCAGGGAATAGCCGGTGGTGCCGTTGCCGGCGCCGCGCACGCCGATGTCGTTGGCAATCCGCCCGGTGCCGGTCTGGGTGCCGCGGTCGACCGCCGAGAAGTTGCCGTAGGTGTCGAAGCCGAGGCCGAGGAAGCCCTGGGTGATGCCGGCCTGGCCGTCGTCGGAATAGCCGAGGCCGCCGCCGTAGCCGCCCGCGGTCACGGTGGATGCGCTGCCGCCGGCGGCGGTGATCGCGTCCGCGTTCAGCAGGAAGAACGACAGGCCGTCCGCGCCGGAGCCGCCGCCGGAATAATAGGTGAACTGGACCGAGACGCCCGCACTCGACGAGAAGGACTGGTTGTAGACGGCGATGCCGGCCTGGCTGTTGGTCGCCGCCGTCAGCTGCAGGTAGCCGCTGCTGTTGATCGTCGTGTTGCCGCCCTGCACGAAGCTGGTGTTGCCGGTGAAGCTGGTGATGCTGATCGGAAAGCCGGTGGGCGGGCCGTTGATCACCAGCGGCTGCGCGTAGGCATCCTCCGCGGCAGCGCTCAGCACCTGCGGCGCCGCGATGGCCGAGCCGGTGCTGGAAACGTCGAGGTTCCAGTTGTCGCCCGCCGCCACGTCGCCGACCAGGTGGGACGAGGCGGCGACGTTGGCCCCGGTGGCGGCCGCGATCTGGTCGACCAGGGCCTGGCCCGTGGTGCCGGCACCAGTGTCGCAGCTGTAGAGCAGGATGTCGCCGCCCGGAGCCAGCGATGCGCCGATCGAGGCGAGGACTGCATGCGACTGCGCCACCGCATCGGCGTTGACGATCGTGTCGCCAAGCCTGATCGCGCCGTCGCCGCCATGGGCGATGATCGAGATGCCGCCGATCCCGGTCTGGCCGGCCAGCGCCGCAGCGATCTGTGCCAGACCGTCTTCCTGCGGATCGAGCAGGTAGACCTCGGTCCCGGGTGCCAGACCGTCCAGCAGGGTGTTGTAGTCGTCGACCGTGGGGTCGATGAACAAGATCTGGCTCGCCGTCGCGTCGTCGGACAGGTTGGAGCTTCCGGCCCGTCCGGAGCCGGCGAGGGTCAACAAGGTTGCCATGCAGATTTCCCGATCATGCTGCGGCTGCTGAAATACGCGACCGAACGTTTCAGTCAACAAACGTTTCGGCGTCGTGTGCATCGTTTAGCATGAACTTTCGGCACTGCAACACGAAGTTGTGTAGTATCGCAATCAAAACACTTGGTATCGACTCATTTACTGTTCTTTTTCTTAAGAAT
>CAXSHC010000124.1:0-1100 GCA_964236745.1 uncultured Acetobacteraceae bacterium | reverse complement strand
AAGAATGCGACAGTGTTCGCAACAGGTGACGTTTCTGTTTTTGCCGAATTCTACTCGCGCCACTCCAGCTCGTCCCCGCACGCCATCCTGAGCCGGCAAGACGGCCATCGAGCCCGCAAACCGGCACGTTCCCCTTATCCCCTCCCCTTTCGCCACCCCCGCGCGCAACGTTCAGGGACGTGGTCGATCAGTCGATTCTGCGCTGACGCCCGACCGGTTTCCTTCTAAGCCGGGACCCGTCACGGCGCCCAAACGCGGCGCGGAGGAGAGCGCACCTTGGCCGACCGCTGGAACAGCCTGCCCGGGATGCTGCTCGACCTAGCCCGGCGCCGGGGCGACCGGCCGATGCTGCGGCACTGGGGCGCCAATGGCTGGCAGCAGACCAGCTGGCGCGACTTCGCCGTCGCGGTGGCAGCCGTAGCCACCGGCCTGCGGGCGCAGGGCATCGCTGCCGGCGACCGGGTGCTGCTGGTCAGCGAGAACCGCCCCGAGTTCCCGATCGCGGAAACGGCGCTGTTGTCGCTCGGCGCCGTGGTGGTGCCGACCTATGTCACCAACACCGTCCGCGACGACGCCCACATCCTGCGCAACAGCGGCGCCCGCGCGGCGATCGTGTCCACCGCCGCCCTGGCGGCGCGCGTGCGCGAGGCGGCGGCACCGGCTGATCTCGACCTGCTGGTGTCGATGCAGCCGGCGGACGGGTTGCTGTCCTGGCAGGCGTTGCTGGACGACCCCGGCGACCCGGCCCGGCTCGCTGCCGACGTCGACGCGATCCGCACCGACGACCTCGCCTGCCTGATCTACACCTCCGGCACCGGCGGGCCGCCCAAGGGGGTGATGCTGCCGCACCGCTCGCTGCTGGCCAACCAGCAGGCGGTGGCGCAGGCGGTGGCGCCGCTTCACCTCGACGGCGAGCGCTACCTGTCGTTCCTGCCGTTGTCGCATTCCTACGAGCACACCATCGGCAACTACCTGCTGCCCTCGCTCGGCATGGAGGTGGTGTACAGCCGTGGCGCCGACCGGCTGGCGGCCGAGTTCCGCGAGATCGAGCCGGCGCTGGTCACCGCCGTGCCGCGCCTGTTCGAGGTGCTGCGCGGCCG
>CAXSHC010000123.1:0-8161 GCA_964236745.1 uncultured Acetobacteraceae bacterium | reverse complement strand
TTGCGCATGTCTGCGCGACCTTCGTTGCAGTCCGCCCCGAAGCCGTAGACCCATTGCGTCATGACGCGTTTCCATCCGCCCGTTGTTGTCGATTCAGGCTGAGTCAAGTCAGCTCCGGGGAAGTCTGGTGATGTCTCGATCGAGGGCGTTCCCCGGCATATCTGGTCGTCGAGGTCGAAAATTGGCTTCGTCCGCAGCAGTTATCCGTCACGACTGGTCGGTGGTCTGCACCGACGGCACGATCGACCTCACGATGGAAGCGTCGAGCGCCTCGTAGTCGTTCAGACCGATCAGGTCGTAGAGCTCCTGGCGGGTCTGCATCCGTTCCACCATCGCCTGGGCGCTGCCATGGCTTCGGATAGACGCGAACAGCTCCTCCTGCGCCTTGTTGGCAACGCGCAGGGACGAGACCGGCCAGATCACCATCCGGTAGCCCATGGCTTCGAACTCTGACGCGGTGAAGAACGGGGTGCGGCCAAACTCGGTCATGTTGGCCAGCAGCTTCACGCCCGGCATGCGTTCGGCAAACGAACGGAACATCTCCGCGGTGTTCAGGGCCTCGGGAAAGATCGCGTCGGCGCCGGCTTCGATGTAGAGCTTCGCCCGGGCCACTGCCCCGTCCAGCCCTTCGGATGCCGCTGCATCGGTGCGGGCGACGACCACCAAGTCGCGTCGCGCCTTCGTCGCCGCCGCCACCTTGGCCGCCATGTCGCGAGCGTCCGCCAGCCGCTTGTCGTTCAGGTGGCCGCACTTCTTGGGCAGCAGCTGGTCCTCGAGGTGCACCGCCGCAGCGCCCGCGTCCTCGAAGGTGTGCACGGTGTGCATGACGTTGAGCGCCTCCCCGTAGCCGGTGTCGCCGTCCACCAGCACCGGCAGGCCAGACGCGCGCACCACTTGGCGGATGAAGAACGCGACCTCGTCGACGGTGATGATGCCGAGGTCCGGCAGCCCCATCGACGCGGTCATGGCGGCGCCGGACAGGTAGCAGGCATCGAACCCGGCGCGCGACGCCTGGATCGCTGCCATGCCGTTATGGGTACCCGGAATCTGCAGGATCGACGGCCGCTCCAGCAGGGACCGGAAGCGCCGGCCGGCCGTCCCGTCCGGCAGGTCGGAAGCAAGCAGGTAGGGCATGAAAGGCTCCTGGAGGATTGGTGGGAACGCCGTGAGGGGCGCTGTTCAAGGACGCTGGTCGAGCGGCACGAAAGGCAGGTTCTCCGGTCCGATGTAGTTCGCCGACGGGCGGATGATCTTGCCGTCAAGCCGCTGCTCGATCACGTGTGCGGCCCATCCGGCGGTGCGCGCGATCACGAACAAGGGCGTGAACATCGCCGTCGGCACCGCCATCTGCTGGTAGGAAACCGCGGAGAACCAATCGAGGTTCGGGAACATGCGCTTGGCATCCGCCATGACGCCCTCGATCCGCTCGGCCACGTCGAACCGGGTGCGGGCGCCATTCTCGTCCGACAGCACGCGCGCCACCCGCTTGATCACCACGTTGCGCGGATCCGACACGGTATAGACCGGGTGGCCGAAGCCGATCACCACCTCGCGGGCCTCGACGCGCCGGCGTATGTCGGCCTCCGCTTCGTCCGGAGCCGCATAGCGCTGCTGGATGTCGAGCGCCACCTCGTTGGCGCCGCCATGCTTGGGGCCGCGCAGCGCACCGATGCCGCCGGCGATCGCAGAATACATGTCAGACCCGGTGCCAGCAATCACCCGCGCGGCGAAGGTCGAGGCATTGAACTCGTGCTCGGCGTAAAGGTTGAGCGAGGTGTGCATCGCCCGCACCCAGCTCGGGCGCGGCGCCTCGCCGTGCAGCAGGTGCAGGAAGTGGCCGCCGATGCTGTCGTCGTCGGTCTCGACGTCGATCCGCACCCCGTTATGCGAGTGATGGTACCAGACCAGCAGCATGGAGCCGAGCGAAGCCAACAGGCGGTCGGCGATGTCGCGGGCGCCGGCGACGGCATGGTCGTCCTTTTCCGGCAGCACGCAGCCCAGCGCCGAAACGCCCGTGCGCATCACGTCCATCGGGTGGGCCGCGGCAGGCAGCGCCTCCAGCGCCTTACGCACCGCGTTCGGGATGCCGCGATGACGCTTCAGCTGCCCCTTGTAAGCAGCGAGCTTGGCCCGGTTCGGCAGCGCGCCGTGCACCAGCAGGTGCGCGATCTCCTCGAACTCGCACGCCTCGGCCGTGTCGATGATGTCGTAGCCGCGATAATGCAGGTCGTTGCCGGTGCGGCCGACGGTGCACAGCGCGGTGTTGCCGGCGGTGACGCCGGACAGCGCCACCGACTTCTTCGGCTTGAAGCCGATCCGCGCCGTTTCGGTGCTAGCCGAAGCGTTCATACGTCATCTCCTGCACAAGGCCGCCGCGTCGGCGGCATCCGTCTCGTCACCGGTTCAGCCGAACAGGCCGGGCTGCCCGCGACCCAGAACCGCCGCGGGCACCGCCACGTTGAGCCCGAGCAGGTCGTCGGCATTCAGCTTCGGCAGCCGCTGGACCAAGTCCAGGAAGCGCTTCGCTTCCTGCGGCTCGATCAGGCTTTCGGTCAGGATGCGGAACTTCCGGAGGTAGGAATCACGCTTCCAAGGCGTCGCACCCAGCGGATGCGCGTTCGCCACCGCGAGCTCGTCCTCGATCACCTGCCCGTCCTGCAGGGTGATGATCACCCGGCCGCCGAACGCCTTGATCGCCGGATCGACCGAATGGTAGCACTCGGTCCATCTCGCGCTTTCGACCGTGCGGATCTTCGACCACAGCCGCACCGTGTCCGCGCGCTGCGCGCGCTCCGGGGCATAGGAGCGCACGTGGTGCCACTCGCCGTCCTGCAGCGCCACTGCGACGATGAACATGATCGAATGATCAAGGGTCTCGCGCGATGCCTTGGGATCGAACTTCTGCGGATCGTTTGAGCCGGTGCCGATCACGTAGTGGGTGTGGTGCGAGGTTTCGATCAGGATGTCCTTCACCTGATCCCAGTTCTCCACCTGCCTGCCCAGGCGGAAGCACAGGTCGATCAGCGCCTGACTCTGGTACTCGGCCGAATGCTCCTTGGTATAGGTGTCGAGGATCGCCCGCTTCGCCTCGCCGGGTGCCGGCAGCGGCACCTTGTACTGCGCGCCCTTGCCGCCCAGCATCCAGGCGATGATGCCGTCCTCGCCCTCGTAGATCGGGGACGGCGCGCCCTCGCCGCGCATGGCCCGGTCCACCGCCTCGATCGCCAGCTTGCCGGCGTGGCTGGGCGCGAACGCCTTCCAGGACGAAATCTCGCCCTTGCGCGACTGCCGGGTGGCGGTGGTCACGTGCAGCGCCTGCTGCACTGCCTGGAACACGACCTCCGGCGGCTGGCCCAGCATGGTGCCGATCCCGGCCGCGGCCGACGGCCCCAGATGCGCCACATGGTCGATCTTGTGCTCGTGCAGGCAGATGGCGCGCACTAGGTCGACCTGGATCTCATAGCCGGTGGCGAGCCCGCGCAATAGCCGGGCGCCGTCGCAGCCGGCCTGCTGCGCCACCGCCAGGATCGGCGGGATGTTATCACCCGGATGCGAATACTCCGCCGCCAGGAAGGTGTCGTGATAGTCCAGTTCGCGTACCGCGGTGCCATTGGCCCAGGCGGCCCATTCGGCATGCACGCGCACCTCAGGACCGCATCCGAACACGACGGCGCCCCCGGGACGGGGATGCGCCAGCGCCTGGTCGCGCGCGGTGACCACCGGGTGGCGGTTCACGGAGGCGATCGCCACCGACGCGTTGTCGATGATCCGGTTGACGATCATCTCGGCAACCTCGTCCTCGACCGGCACCGGATCGACCGCCACCTGCGCGATCTTCCACGCCAACTGCTCCTCGCGCGGCAGGCGATCGCTTTCGGGATGAACGGTGATGTCGTGGATGATCATGTAGCCTCTTTCGGGGTGCCGCCAGCGGCAACAGGGCGGGATCTTTAGGTGAGCACTATCCGCAAGTTCCGCAGTGGTATAAATGGCGCAGTTGCCAATTCATGCTTACTAACAAACGGACGCATGCGGATGTTGCGAACAGGCGCCAAACCGAAGATGTTCGTCGGCGAGCGCATCCGGCGCCTGCGTGAAGGACGGCGGATCAGCCAAGCGGCCTTGGCGCGGGCCATCGGACTTTCGCCCAGCTACCTGAGCCAGATCGAGTGCGACCAACGGCCCCTCCCTCGCCCGGTCATGCATCGCCTGGCAGAATATTTTGAGGTTGAACTCTCGGTGTTCGAGAAGAGCGAGGAGGTGCGCCTCGTGCACGACTTCCGCGAAGCGACCGCGGATCCGATCTTCGGCGACCAAGCGATCAGCCTCGCGGAAGCGCACGCAATAGTCCAGGTCGCGCCGGTCGTCGCCGAGCGTTTCATCACCCTTTACCGCACGTTCCGCAGTCGCATGGAGCAGAGCGACGCAGGCGGCGAGGATGCGTCGCGCGCTCCAGTTCTCGGATCGGTCTACGAGGAAGTGCGGGACTGGTTCCAAAACCATCGCAACCACTTCTCAGGCCTGGACTATGCGGCCGAAGCCCTGGCCGAACGCGAAGGGTTTGGCTGTACAGGGTTATACGCAGATTTTGTCAGGTACCTCCGAGACAAGCACGGTATCACAGTTGGCGGCGACGCGACCCTGCTCGATCAGGGAACAGTGTGGAAGCTGAATCGTGGCACCCGCAACCTGGCTTTGGCCGAGGAAGCGTCCGTCGAAAGCCAAGTGTTCTGGATGGGTCATATCTTGGCGCAGTTGGAGCAAAGGCGTGAGATCGAGCGGGTGCTCAGGCGCACGCCTTTGTCGACCCAGGAGGCGGGCGCGCTCGCACGGGTGGGGCTGGCCAACTACTTCGCCGGTGCGCTGATGATGCCGTATGTCAGGTTTCTCGAGGAGGCCCGATCGGTCCGCTATGACGTCGCGCGGCTGCAGCGGCGGTTCGGCACCAGCTTCGAGCAGGTTTGCCACCGCCTCAGCACCATGCAGCGCCCGGGCATGCCGGGGGTGCCTTTCTTCTTTCTCAAGACGGACATAGCCGGTAACGTGCTGAAGCGCTCGTCGGCTACGCGGTTTCGGTTTTCCCGCTTTGGCGGTCCTTGTCCGCTTTGGAACGTTTACAGTGCCTTCGCGCGACCCGGTGAAACGCTGGTGCAACTCGCCCGCACCCCTGACGACGTGATATATCTGAACATCGCGCGAACCGTTGGCCGAAGCGACAGCGCCTATTTGAGCCGGCCACGCTCTGTCGCGGTGGTGCTCGGCTGCGAGATCGCCTATGCGTCGCTCACGGTTTATTCGGTCGGCCTGGACTTATCCAATCCGGCGGCTGCCGTACCCATCGGGCCCGGCTGCCGGTCCTGCGAGCGAAGCGATTGTCGTCATCGTGCCGTCCCACCGGTCAATCTCCGGGTAGATGTCGGTTCAGGCGAGCGCGGCGTTGTGCCCTACAAGGTATTGAAGTGATAGGTGCGTTGATACAGTGCCTCTTGGACAGACTGGCGTTCCCATCCCGGTCGCGACGAGATCTGGGCCTCCCAGACTAGCTTGCTGGCGTATAGCTCCGGCTGAAGCTATGCACTGACCTGATCCGGATGACTGGAGATGATAGTGCATGGCGGCTGGGCACTGCGCTGGAACGGGCTCGACATCTCGCCAAAGGCAGCCAGTCGCCGAAATCCTAGAGCTTCAACCCGGTCCTGTGCACCAGCAGGCACACCACCGGTTCGGCCATGGTAGCGCCAGGGATCATCGCATGGCCCCGGTCCGCAACCAGGCTGAATCAGCCTAACGATCGGCCAGCGGATCCTTTGCAACCTTGATCAAAGCCGCTTCCGCATGAGGGTTGGGCAGCGCGTTCGTGACATCGTTCCCAATGCTGCTCACCGTCCTGAACTCAGGTTGTCGTCGTGCCAGAAAGGCTTCCAGACCTTCGGCAAAGTCGTCGCTTTCGCAGGCGCGTCGTCGCAGTTCCGCGATCCGCTCCATGGCGTGGACCGGCATCGGCTGGAAGTCCTCGAGGATGCGCAGCTGTTCCTTGATGGCCTGGATGGCCAGCGGCGCCTTCCGGGCGATCAGCTGCGCCATGTCGAGTGTCACCGACTCTAGGCTGTCGGTGTCAACCAATTGGTTGATTACGCCGAAATGCTTCGCCTGATCGGCGTCCAGCGGCTTGGCGCAGAAAAACATCTCCTTCAGCACGTGGATGGGAACGTTGTTCATGAACCGGAGCAGCCCACCGGTGGTGTACGGAAGTCCGATGTTCACGGGTGTTATAGCGAACGTCGCGCTACGGTCCGCGATCACGAGGTCGCAACTCATCACCAGATCGACCGCGCCACCCCATACCGACCCCGACACCATGGCGATCACCACGCCGGGATAGGAACGTATCTCGCGCAGGAAGCGTTCAAGCGGCTTGTCGTGGGCCAGCGGATCCCGATCAGCCGCCAGTTCACTGATGTCGAAACCGGCGCTCCACACGTCCTGGCCCACGCCGCTGGTCAGAACGACGACAGGTAAGCCTTTTGCGAACAGCCTCGCCAGGCTCGCGGTCAGCGCGTTCAGGACGTTGCTGCTAAGCGCGTGTCGGCGCGTCGGGTTGGCAAAGACGAGGCGTCCGACCCGGCCATCAACTATGCTGTCCGTCACCGTGAAAGCGGGCTGTCTATCAGGCGTCACCACCTCATCCCGCCTGGTGTTGCGGAACAGCCGGTTCGTAAAAACCTCCGGTCTGGTGCACGATATCCGAGGCGAGCAACGACCGGATCAGGTCGGGATAAAGGCCAGCCTCTTCCATGATCGCGATGGTATGCTCGCCCAACTGAGGCGGTGGCAGGCTGCCCGTTCGCGACGGCTGCCTCGCGGTCGCGGAGCTTGATACGGGGGTGACGACCTGACGCAGCGGACCGAGGACCGGATGGTCCAGCGTCTCGACCAGATTGCCATGTTGCACCTGCGCGTCGTTGAAGACTTCGTCAAGCGTGTGGATCGGTCCCGCCGGTAGCCCCACGCCGACGAACAGCTCGGTCCATTCCTTCTTACCACGGTGCTTCAGCCGAGCCTCAAGGATTGCCTTCAACTCTTCCCGGTGCCCGATCCGGGTTTCGTTGGTCTTGAAGCGCGGATCAAGAGGTAGGTCCGGCAGATCCAGCAGGCTACACAAGCGCAGCCACATCTCGGACGTGATGGGCGCCAAGTTGAGCGGCCCGTCCGCGGTTTCGAACACGCCATAGGGGGCAATCACCGAATGGGCGTTGCCCGTGCGCTTCGCGACGTCGCCCAGGCTCAGGTAGCGCTGCGCGTGCACGGTCAGCAGGCCGACAAGGCTGCTCAGGAGCGACGTGGCGACGTGTTGGCCCACCCCTGTGCGCTCGCGGTCAAGCAGGGCGGCAAAAAGGGCCGTCGTCAACCACATGCCGGACGTGAGGTCGCCGATGGCGGTGCCGGTCCTTGTCGGGTCGCCATCGGGAAAGCCGGTCAAGCTCATCAATCCAGAGTAACCTTGGGCGATCTGGTCGAACCCGGGCCAGTCGCTCAGCGGTCCATCGGCGCCGAACGCGCTGATGCTGCCCAAGATTACCCGCGGATTGCGGCGGCTCAGGACGTCGTAGCCAAGACCCATCCTGTCGATGGTGCCCGGCTTGAAGTTCTCCAGCACGATGTCGGCCGTATCGACCAAGCTTTGTATGACTTCCAGCCCCTCCGGCTTCCGGAAGTCGACGCAGATGCTACGCTTGTTGCGGTTGCACGACAGGAAATACGTGCTGATGCCGCGATCGAGCGGTCCCCAGCTCCGGCTCATGTCGCCGCCTGGAAACGGCTCGACCTTGATCACGTCAGCCCCGAAATCGGCCAGCGTCATGGAGCAGAATGGGCCCGACAGCGCACGGGTCAGGTCGACAACCTTGATCCCCTTCAACGAATCCATCGACTTCTCCAGTTAGCGGGTTCTGTCGGGACGCGCGCCGGAGGTCGGTGCCGAACCGGCGACGCGTTACGTCAGGCGTTTCCCAAGGCGTCCTGGATTGGGTTCGAAAGCGTCCCAATGCTGCCGATCTCGACCTTGCAGGTATCGCCTGGTTTGAGAAACGAAGGCGGCGTCCGGGCATAGCCAACACCGGCAGGCGTTCCGGTCGCAATCACATCGCCCGGCTCGAGGGTC